>JBLRXC010000073.1:0-13820 GCA_047920975.1 Bacteroidales bacterium
CTCTGTTTCGAAACGATACAGTGCTTGCGGCGTAAGTATAGGTGCACTGATCTCAAAAAACAAGACATTGATGGCTACCGCTATGAAATTTGCACAAGCCAGGCTGAGTCCTCCGACATTCGGTCAGGTTGCTGCTGAAGCGGCCATTGATACGCCGGAAGAATACTTTGTAAAAGTTTTGTCAGAATATCATGAACGCCGGAATCTTGTCGTAACAGCAATTAACGGGATGAAGGGAGCTTTTTGTCCCAACCCAATGGGCGCCTTTTATGTGGTTGCAAAACTGCCTGTTGACGATTCTGACAGATTTTGCCAATGGCTGCTGGAGGATTTTTCATATGATGGGAAAACTGTAATGCTGGCCCCTGCAACCGGTTTCTATGCTACTTCCGGAAAGGGTTTGAATGAAGTCAGGATAAGTTATGTTTTAAAGGTTCAGGAACTTGCAGAAGCTATGAAATGCCTTGAAAAGGCTATCGAAGTTTATCCGGGCAGGACGGATTAGTGCCATGAATGGTTTTAAAGAAGAACCTGAATTATTTCGTATAATAGTATTTGATATAACACCTTTTCAAATACAATTAAAATATCAGTTGCTTGCTGTGACTGAAGAACCCAATCTCTGGCCGTGATTTTTTGTCATTGCTGAATGAAGCATTTTTTCAACTGCAATCCTGATATCTGTAAAATGTTCAGGTTTGAAGATCGGGGTGCCCGCCATGTAAAAACTATCATTATCAGCAACATAAGGTTCAGGTATGGGAATCTCAATGAATTCATCTTCCGGATCGGAAAAATTGCCTTTGATTTGATTTCTCAGATCATCATATTCCTGCCAAAGTTTTCTTACATCTCTGTTATCTGCTTGAATACCAAAATATGATCCCATGCTGAAATCAAGAATGTCATTAGCCAGTAACCTGATTCTTACAATTATTTCTTTTATATCCATGATGTGGAATAGTTTAGATGTTTTCTATACGGTCAAAACTGATTAAAGTTACCTGAAAGCAGCATATAGGCGGAGTTTGCCAACTCATATTGAAGAGTATAAATTGGATTGATTGTTCTTTTATAAGCTGGAGCCAGTCCTTGATTATTTCCCAAATTGGCACAAGTTATCATTTTTAGGTGGAAATATTTTAGGAGTTTTGCGCTGACCAAAACTCCAAATAACAGAATATGAGCAGTATATGTATATAATAACAAGTGGCATAGTAGTTGAAGGTGGGCAAACGATAATTATTTTTCATTAGCGTAGAGGGAGAAGCCCGGAGGTATTTTTGCCTTCGGGCTTCAATTTTTCAAAAAAAGTTTTTCCGGAAAGTTAATCAGAAATAATTCCCTGGTAGCTCTTGTAAATGCGGTGTAGAGCCATCTGTAAAAAGAGCTGTCTATTTGGTCATCCTTCAGATATCCAAGGTCGATGAAAACTTTTTCCCATTGCCCACCTTGTGTTTTGTGACATGTGAGTGCATAAGCAAACTTAACCTGAATTGCATTAAAAAACGGATTTTTCCTGACGCTCTCAAGTCGTTTGCGGTGTGAGGGTATGTCAGCATGATCATCCATTACTTTATCAAAAAAATCCTTTGACTGTTGCGCTGTTAATGAGGGTGCATCCAGCATTAAGGTATCCAGCAAAATCTTAACTGTAAGGTCTTTTTCATCGGGATAATCTAATAACCGGATGGTAACATCCGCAAAGTGATACCCGTAGGATTCTTCGTACCTGGTGATCCTGAGAATTTCAATAAGATCTCCGTTGGCAATAAATCCTGCCCCTGAATCTTCTTTTAACCAGAAATAATTATTCTTAACCGCCATTAACAAGTCTCCGGTTGAAATTTCTCCTTCCCGGAATAATATCCTTTTTCTAATCTCCTGATTAAAAATATTAGCTCTCTTATTGGATCGTGTAATGATGGTAGCCATATAATGATTGTTCGATGAAAACGCTGAATTCAGATATTCTTCAAGCAGTTCTCCTGTAATGGATTTTATATCTTTGAATTCTCTTGTGTTGATCAGCCTTTGTAATCCCGGTGTAAAAAGATGATGACGGATTGTTGTGGCGTTGGCCAGAATACCTGATTCAAGGGTTTGTCTCACAACATCCTGAAGTTCATAGCTTACAACATCACAATCAAATGATTTGGTCAGGTATTGTAAGTCAAGCGCAGGGCTGATGTCTGAACCTACCGGTGGCAGCTGTGCCGTATCACCAATAAGTACTAGCTGGCATTGATCACCTGAAAACACATAATTTATTAAATCTTCCAATAGATGTCGGTCTGAAAAAAGGTGGGCCTGAATCATTTTACCTGCAGGAATCATTGATGCTTCGTCAACAAAGAAAATAGTGTTTCGGTGTTTATTGGCGGAAAGCATCAGGTTAACTGTTCCGTCTGATCCTGATGTGATCATGTATATTTTTTTGTGTATGGTATATGCCTTGAAGCCTGAATAAGCAGAGAATACTTTGGCTGCACGGCCTGTGGGAGCCAGTAGGACTGATTTTTTCTGTAACAGAATTAGTTGATTAACAAATGCACTGATAATGGTTGTTTTTCCTGTCCCGGCATATCCTTTTAAGACGTAGACTCCTTTTTCTCTTCTTGAAAAGATAAACCCGGCCAGAGATACAATAAGTTCTTCCTGTCCTCTGGTAGGGGGGTATAGAAATTGAGTTTCAATCTTCCTGATAAAATCGGTTATTGTCATTTGTCGGATTAAAAGGGGTAACCTATACCAAGGTTAAATACAGGTTTAAACCATCCGGTTCCCGAGCCGGGCACCCATCTCTCATTTTCAGGTCTTGATGGGTCTTTGATTTTCTGAGCAATGTCGATTCTAAAAATAAAAAATTTAAAATCCAGGCGGAAACCAATTCCAGCATCCATGGCGAGTTCTTTGTAAAATTTACCACCTTCAAATTTTCCTTGCGGAAATGTTTCATTTTCACGCAATAACCAGATATTCCCTATGTCATAAAACAGTGCTCCTTTCAGAACAGAGATCAAAGGAAACCGGTACTCAATATTTGCTTCCAGGGCAATATCACCAACTCTTTCAATACTTCTGCTTCCTGATTCTACATACCCTCCTGGTCCTAAATACCTCAGAGGCCAGGCCCTCATTCCATTGGCACCCCCCCCAAAAAATCCTGTCTCGAAAGGAATGTCAACGGAATTTCCATAGGGGATTGCCAATCCCGTGAAAGTGCGTAAAGCAACACTGTTCTTACGGTCTAAAGTAATATAGTACCTGAAATCAACATCCGCTTTTGCAAATTGGGAATAACGGATGCCTAGCAGGGTATTAAATCCTTCCTGGTTTTTTTCCTGGTTACTCATTTTTACGAAAAGGTCAAGAAGATTTCCAGCTGATTCGAGGTTTATTCTAAAATAATGAAAATTCTTTAGTTTGCCTAATTCCTGGTTGTTGAATACGTAACTATACCTCAAAGCGAGTACAAGGTGATCGGTGTACTGATTTTGAAACCTTTGTGATTCCTGGGCAATGATTGAGTCAAAAGCGGCAGTTTTGTTTATTTTGATGAGGCTTGCAGCCAATGGTGTTAAATAATGAGTTTTAAATTTGGTTTCTGACCATTCATATCCAAAGGAAGAGTTGGTGACTACACGTTCGTATTCTATGCGGTCCTGCACATTGTACCCAAGAGTAACGGCTGTTTTTGGCCTGAAATATCTGTGGAAAATATCTTCGTTAACAGGTGCTAAAAATCTTGGGAATTGCAATGTTATATCAATTCCGGCTTCAAAGGTATTGAAAAAGAGCAGCCGCTCATCTGTTGCTTCTGGTATACTGGTATTGCTTTGTGCTTCCATTGCACCTTTTAATTTGATACTCAGGACTTCGGCCCCTCTGAAAAGGTTCCTGTTCTGATATACCAAATAACCTGCAAGCCCAAGGTCACCTCCTGAGTTAGTACCCTGCAATTCAACAGAGTATGAGTTCAGCGGGGAACGCGTAAGCCTGACCATACAGTCCAGATAGGCCTTGTCGGGATTTTCATCTGTCTTTAACTCATTCTCCCTGAAATTAATGTCAACAAACTTAAAAATTCTGAAATCATTCAGTTTTCTGAATGATTGGTTAGCATCAGTTGCATTATATCTGCGTCCGGATCCGATAAACATGGAACGGCCAATTACGCTGGTTCTTATTCTTAAAGGAGGGGTATAAATGAATTTATACAGATCTGTTTGATTGCTTTCGCTTCTATAAAATGTTTCTGTGAGGGTATCGGATTTTGCTGATTCTGTTAACAATAACCGATGATCTGGATGGATATATATATTATTGATATAGTACACCTTGTGATTTTTATATACCGGCTCACCTGTAATTTTAGTCCCTGGTACCAGTATGTTCCTGATATTCAATGTAAGATCAACACTCCGTAATTTACCTGTGGTATCTGCTTCATAAAAAATATAATCTTTACTAAACCGGTAGTACCCATTGTTCCGTAAAATGTCAGTGATTCTGTTTCTTTCTGAGTCAAGCAGAAATGCATTGAATATCTTACCTGGCTTGATGAGCGCATTTTCAGACTGTTTCAATATCAACTCCTTTATGGAGTCATCGTCAATTGATAAACGAATACTTTGAATGCGGAAGGGTTCGGGAAGTATTATCTGGTAAATAACTTTATTGGCTTTCTTCCTGGCGGAATCAACCTTGTGATCGATGGCTGAATTGTAAAATCCTATGTTATTCAGGTAGTTTATCATCTGCATCTTTGATTCGTAGATCATATCCGGATCCAGGATTACCGGCGGTTCGCCGGAATTTTTGAAAATACCGTTGATCCATAGCTTAACTGGGAAAATTCCAAGAAATCGTGCATTAGGCTTCTGTTGGATCAGGCTTTCAAGGTCCGACGAAGATACTTCCCTCGCAGGATTGACAAACCTGATCTTATTTCTGACCAACAGGTACTGGCCATCGTCAATCCTCCTGGTTGTAGTGCAGGATGTCCCTATCAACAAAATTCCGGCAAAAGTGATGAGGCTGTATAATGAATTACTGAGTTTCAATTGCATTTCTACCCGAGTTCAGATACAAAAGTAGTATCATTGGGATAGAATATAAAAAAGAATTTTCTTGTTTGAGAAATGAATTTATGTACATTTGCACCTTGTTTTTTAAAACAGGTTCTTTCTGGATATGGGAGTTTAGCTCAGCTGGTTCAGAGCATCTGCCTTACAAGCAGAGGGTCACTGGTTCGAATCCAGTAACTCCCACAGGTTGATTTAATGCTGATTTTTTTCGATTTCCAAAATAACTATTTAGTGTTAAGTTTTTTTTAAAAGAGGATGAAAAAAAGTTGATTTGTATTGAAAAAAATTATATCTTTGTATCCTGATTGATAAAATCGTTATTTTTTATAAAGCATAAAGCAAGGTGACCATCCTTCAAAAATTGGTTTTGGTTAATAATTAGGTTTATTCTTTTCTTCTTTTCATCACCTTGCTTTTAAACGGGTCGGAAAAAATTCCGGCCTGTTTTTTTTTGACCGGAAGGTATTTTTAGGGTGCTTTCCCGGTTGGTATGGCCTGTTTTTTTGACAATGCGCCACTTGACCTCTTCATTGAAATATGGCGGGTCTGAATCTGACAGCATTTGATATCAGTGGCGGAATAGGAGTGAGGTATTATTTCAATCAATAATTCTTACTAAAACCTGATTCCCCTGGCGGTCATGACTGCAAGTAATGGAATGAGAACCACAATCAATAGTTCGATGCGAATATAAAGTAACAATTTGCTCGCAGATTTATCTGTTATCATAGGAACATCACCGTTTCGGGCCTGTCTGTTCCATTTTATGAATCTAATTGTAGGAACCACTGAAAGTATACCGAGTATGATAAACAGAGTCAATTTTGTGTGGAAAACAGGATTGCTTAGGTAGTAAGCATTTCCTTTGCCGTAAACAAACCAGCGGAGCAAGCCTGTTGCCAATACAATTACGACTGAAATTGCATAAATCAGGTCAACTAGCGCCAGTTGTTTGATCTCTGGCTTACCAATGCCGGGTTTTAGCATCAGGTGTTCAGCAATCAATGCACCCATCAGGGTCATGATGCCGATGATGTGGAAATAGGGGATAATAATGTCCATAGGATTTTTTTGAAGAAACAACAAACAAGGGCATTTTGTTTCGGGGTTGCTTCATGCCGGGAACCCCTTCCATCAGTTCGCCAACAAATACGGATGTAATCAAACGGCCGTCTACTTGATACCCAAAGCTTCAATGACTTCTTCTGTAAGATTTAGTGAAGGATTGGTATAGATCCAGGTTGATTCAGCAGTTTTTTCGAAAACATAATCCATCCCTTTTTTCTGTGCAACTTTTTCTGTGGTCTCAAATATGCTGTCATATATGGGCTTAAGCTTCTCTTCCTGTATTTGCATCAGTTCACCCTGCTGTCCAAACTTGGATTCTTTGAATTCATTGGCCTGCCTTTCAGCCTGGAATATCTGGTTTTGTTTTTCTTTCTTTTGCTGGTCATTCATTTGGGATTCATTCATTACATAGTCCTGGTAAAGGTCTTCAACCTGTTGGAACCTGGCTTCAATTTCTGTTTCCCACAGTTTGACACTTTCGTTTATCTGATCACCAGCAATTTTGAAAGAATCCATTTTAAGGAGTATCTGATCCACTTCGATGTATCCGATTTTTTGACCAAATCCTACCTGGAATCCGACCAGCAAAACAAGCAACAATAACATTCTCATAACAATATCATTTTAAGGGTAAAACATAAAAATATAGATGTCAGCGGTAACACATTTCTTGCCAAAATCAATCATTGAGTAATTATCATCCACTGGTTCAATTCTTTTTATACATCAGGTCATAAGCAACCACCCTGTTATCATTAAATGTCGGAACCAAAAGCAGGTTCAGATTCTTAATATATTCAATGTCGGCTGCATTGATCCCCTGATCCGTTGTATTAAAAAGTATCTCATTTTCTTTATCAGGGCCGACCAACTGTACTTTTCCGGCCCAGTCCGAAATGATGTAATTACCATGGCCATCTGCCTTCAGCCCATCAATACCCCCTGTATTTTTGACAAGGTGCTCTGCTTTTTTATCCTGATATGAAATCGCGAAAATTCCTTGATTAGTTCCAGCCAGTAGCCGGTCATGTTCGCAAAACAAACCATTTATGCCAGAAAGTTGCGTACTTTCATACCAAAGGATCACATTGCCATTTTCTATTGCATGGATTTTATCAGTTGAAAAATCACTGATGAAAACAATCCCATTGTCTGACACATCGATGTCATTCAAAAAAACAGATCCTGGGATAAAAAACTCCTCTTCCATTTGCCCGGTTTCAAGTGATAGTTTAACAACCCTGTCAATGTCAGTAACGTAGAGTGATTCACCAAGGATGCCCATGCCTTTTGGTGCATCAAGACCAGTTGCCCATTCCAGTAGGATGATATCACCTGACAGTGATAATTTTGAAATGAATCCATTACCATTCTTTTCAAGAGGAGAGCCATTGATACAGGAGACAAAAAGTGCTTTTTCAGCCTCATAATAGCGCACCGATTCACAGGTTGTCAATAATTCAGGTGTTGACCATGTTTTTGTAACTTCCACGGTTTGTGACTGGGTGTAAGTGCCAGTCATTAAAAATGTTAAGCCTGCCCAAAAATAGTAATTGAATGTTTTCATAATACAAGGTTTTTTTTCGCATAAAGATACAAAAAATTATAGCTTTTTACCATGAAACACTGAAAAAGGTATTTCCGGAATTATGAAAGGATTTTTAGCAGGTTAGCCATTTCAATGGCTGCCATTGCCGCATCAAACCCTTTGTTTCCTGATTTTGTTCCTGCTCTTTCAATGGCCTGTTCAATACTATCGGTGGTTAAAATACCGAAGATAACCGGAACTTCTGTCTCAAGGCCAACCATTGCCACTCCTTTAGCCACTTCACTGGCAACAAAGTCGAAATGTGGTGTTGCGCCACGAATGACGGCCCCGAGGCAAATGACTGCATCGTATTTTCCCGATTTTGCCATTTTTTTTGCAAGCAGGGGGATTTCATATGACCCTGGAGCCCATACCATGTCGATGTCGTCTTCATTTGCTTCATGGCGTTTCAGCGCATCAAGGGCTCCTCCAAGGAGTTTGGTACTGATGAATTCGTTGAACCGTCCAACGACAATTCCGAACTTCAGTCCTTTTGCATTCAATTTTCCTTCAATCGTTTTCATCATTGAAATTAATTATTCATGTTTAACATATGACCCAGTTTTACTTTTTTGGTTGACAGGTAGAATTGGTTTTCTTTTGTCTGATGAATTTCAATGGGAATTCTCTCCACTACTTTCAAACCGAAACCAAAAATCCCTGATATCTTTTTTGGATTGTTTGTCATTAATCTCAGTTCGCGTGCGCCTAAATCAGCCAAAATTTCAGCACCAATGCCATAATCACGCAGGTCGGCAGGAAATCCCAGGGCCTCATTGGCCTCAACTGTATCCATTCCATTATCCTGAAGGTGATAGGCTTTGAGCTTATTCAACAGGCCTATGCCTCGCCCTTCCTGGCGCATGTAAAGCAAAATTCCTTTTTTTTCAATTGAAATCCGCATCAAAGCTTCTGAAAGCTGCTCTCCGCAATCACATCTTTTAGATTTAAAGACGTCTCCTGTCAAACATTCTGAATGGACACGGGTAAGGACAGGTTCATCTCCGGTAATTTCTCCCATCACAAGTGCAATATGCTCTTCATTTGTTATTTTATCACGATATCCAATGGCTTTAAAGACACCGTACTTGGTAGGCAGCTTGACTTCAGAAACCCTTTCAACCAATTTTTCATGACGGCGCCTGTAAGTGATGAGGTCAGCAATGGTTATGAGTTTCAGGTTATGTGTTTTGATGTAAGCTTTCAGTTCAGGAACCCTGGCCATGGATCCATCTTCATTCATAATTTCGCAGATGACTCCTGCCGGATATAATCCAGCAAGTTTTGCCAGATCAACAGCTGCCTCAGTATGACCAGCCCTTACCAGAACTCCACCTTCTTTGTATTCGAGCGGAAAAATATGGCCCGGTTTATTAAAATCTCCGGCTTTGGAATTTGGATCAATGATTTTTTTTATGGTCATGGCTCTTTCGTGTGCAGATATTCCGGTCTTTGTTTCTGCAGCATCAACGGAAACAGTAAAAGCTGTTTTATGCGTGTCAGTATTTTCAGTGACCATCATACCTATTCCAAGCTCCTTCAATCGCTCTTTGATAATGGGAAGACAGATCAATCCACCACCGTGTTTAGCCATGAAATTAATAGCCTGAGGAGTTACCATTTCGGCAGCCATTATAAGATCACCTTCATTTTCCCTCCGCTTATCATCAACCACCACAACCATCTTCCCTCTTCTGATGTCCTCCAGCGCTTCTTCAATTGTATTAAAATCGTCCATAATTCAATCAGTAAATCCGTGTTCCTTTAAAAACCTATAATCTAAAGCTTTCTTATGAATGGGTTTATTATTCGCCAGGAATTTTTGTATATATTTGGCCACCAGATCGCATTCTACATTCACCTTATCTCCGGGCTTTTTATTTAAGAGGGTCGTATTGGAAGCAGTGTGCGGAATTAGCGAAACACTGAAACCATCATCATGTATGGCGCTAATAGTCAAACTGATTCCATCCAAAGCTACAGACCCTTTGTTGATAATGAATTGCATTATACTTTCTGGTGCACTTATCTGCACCCATGTTGCTATATCCTCTTTTCTGAAAGCCTCAATCATTCCTGTCCCATCAATATGCCCACTCACCAAATGGCCGCCTAACCTGCCATTAAATAATAGTGCTCTCTCCATGTTAACCTCTTGCCCTGTTTTAAGATCACCCAGGTTTGTGCTTCGCATTGTTTCAGCCATTACATCCACCTCAAATGCAACCTGATTGAAAGTGGTTACGGTCAGACAAGCTCCGTTTATATTGATGCTGTCACCTTGTTTCAATCCCTCAAGCACTTTTTGTGCACGGATCTTCAGCCTTGCAGAGTTTGGACCCCACTTAATGGCTTCAATAAACCCCTTTTCCTCAATAATACCTGTAAACATCTGCGTTTTAATTAATGTATGCTTCAACCATCAAATCCTCATCGAACCGGTGTATTTTTTCAATAGATAGTGTGACTGCCTCATCAATACTTTGAAAACCGGCACCGCCAACTGGAGTTAAAGCAGATTCACCGCCAATTAGTTTTGGAGAGATGAAAGTGTAAATCTTATCAATGATTCCGGCTTGCAATGCTGAAAAATTCAAGGTGCTTCCACCCTCGATGAGAACACTATCTATGCCAATCTCACCAAGTTTTCTGACCAGAAAAGTGAGGTCAATCCTTCCATTATTTTCCGGACAAATAATGGTATTCACCCCCATTTGTTTGTAATTGTTAACAGTGGTTGAAGGTATTTTTCCAGTAACTGCAAGCAGAGTTTTTGCGACGCTTGTATCAAGGACTTTAGAGTTAATTGGAATCCTCCCGGTTGAATCAACGATGATCCGGAGAGGGTTCTTTTTTGTAAGGTGAACTGACCGGTCAGTTAGAAGAGGATTATCAGCAATAATGGTATTAACTCCTACCATAATTGATGCATACCGGTGGCGCAATTCGTGAACCCATTGCCTTGATTTGTTGTTTGAAATCCATTTTGATTCTCCATTGCAGGTAGCTATTTTGCCGTCCAGGGTCATAGCTGTTTTAATTGCACAAAATGGGGTTGCGGTTTGAATGAATTTGAAATAAAATTCATTTATTTTTTTAATTTCATCCTCTAAAACACCCACATCAACCTTTATTTCTGCATGCTTTAAGCGGGTTATTCCCTGACCGTTCACGAGATTATTAGGATCAATTATACCTACAACCACCCTTGAAACACCCTTATTTATGATTAAGTCTGTACAGGGAGGCGTTTTCCCATGGTGGTTACATGGTTCGAGGGTCACATATAAAGTAGATCCTTCAATGCTTGTTAATGTGTCATTCATAGCATTGACCTCTGCATGTGGCCCGCCGAAATATTGGTGCCATCCCTCACCAATGATTTTTCCATTTTTTACAAGAACAGAGCCGACGAGTGGATTGGGGTTAACATAGCCATATCCTCTCAGTGACAAATCAATTGCCCTTTGCATGAATTTAATGTCCTTGTTGTTAACCATAAAAAAACCCCTCCAGAAAACCTTCGGGGCAAACAGGCAGCATAAAATAAACACAGGCATTGCTGCCGGTTATTTCTTCTCCTATCCAGACTTTACTGTCGGTACCGGAATTTCGCCGGATCAGTCCCGGATGACCGGGAGTCGCGGACTTTCACCGCCGGTCGGGAATTACCTGATTGTGTAACCAGGTTCACCCTGCCCCGAAGAAATTAAATCAGTGCAAAATTACAATTATATTTTCTTTGGAATAGATTTCCGTTGAAAATAATGTGTTATGAATGAAGAGATAATCTGGGTAATGAGAAGTAGAATCTGCTTCCTTCACCCTCTTTACTTTCGACCCAAATCTCACCATTGTTTTTTTCAATAAACTCTTTGCACAACACGAGTCCCAACCCGGTACCTTTTTCTTTCTCTGTGCCATCTGTCTGGAATTTTTCATCTAGTCTGAACAACTTTTTTTGGTTGTTCTCTGAAATTCCAATTCCGGAATCAGCAACCTCGACTTCTACATGATTATTTCTTTCATAGGACCGGATTTCAACGAAACCCTTTTGCGGAGTGAATTTTATGGCATTGGTCAGGAGATTTAAAATGACTGTAGAAACCATATTCCTGTCAGCGTATGCAATCATTTCGTCCGGAATATCCGATTTTATCAAGATCTTTTTGTTTTTAGCAATAGGCTTAAGCAGTGTTATAGCTTCACCCGTCAGGTTGCCAAGATTGATTTTTTCTTTAACAATAGAAGTTTTATTCGACTGGGAGCTTGCCCATTCAAGTAAATTCTGAAGCAAGGAGTATGTATTTTTGGCTGAAAACTTGATCTGAAAGATGAACTGTTTTCTCTCTTCATCTGTGAGTGTTTCATAATCATCGAGTAATAATTCTGATAATACCAGCAATGAGTTAAAGGGATTTTTAAGGTCATGTGCAACAATTGAAAAAAACTTATCTTTTGTATTGTTGGCTTCTTTCAGTTCTGCGTTCAGACTCTCAACATTCTTCTGATGATCTTCGATTTCCTTGTTTTTAAGTGAGAGTTGAATGTTTAATTTTTGGTTTTGTTGATAACGCTTGCGAAAAACCAGGGCAAGTGCAAATAAAATAAATAGAGTGATAAGGACTGATCCAATCAATAATTGCTGGTTTCTGATTTGAGCCTTGCTTAGTTGCTGGCTGTGCCGGAGCCTTTCATTTTCCTTTTCTTTCCGTTCAACCTGGTATCTGGCCTGAAGCTCAGCCATTGTTTGCTTACTTTCCTCGGAGTAAACCTGATCTCTTGACTCAATATAGTTTTTGTAATACTCCATGGATTTTTTATAGTTGCCAAGCCGGGAATAAACATCAGACAGATATTTGTAACTTTTTATGATCTGATATTTGAAGTTGAGGTCAATGGCTAATTCAAGCCCCTTGTTAAGGTTTAGCAAAGCTTTCTGATAATCGCGGACATTGGCATATATGATACCCATCTCAGTATAACTGATAGACAGACGCATTTTGTCTCCAATCTCTTCCTTTAATGCAATAGATTTTTTCTGGTAGTCAAGCGCAAGCAGGTAGTCTCCTTTTTGATTATAAGCCTCGCCAATATTACTCAAAGTGATGGCCTTTAATTTTTTATTATCAAGATCTTTTCCAATTTCGTCTCCTTTAAAATAATATTCCAGGGCTTTTTCATAAAGATTTCTTTGAAGATAGATATCACCAATTTGAAGTGTTAAATTAACAATCTCAGCTGTTTTTCCAGTGATTTCGTAAATATCAAGACTTCTCCTGAAAAATTCAAAAGCTCTTTCCAGACTTCCTAATTCCTTATAAATCAATCCCATACCAGCATAAACCTCGGCGATCCCTTCCTGGTCACCAATCTCCTCAAAGAATTTCAGCGCTTCCTGATGCTTTGACAGGGCTTCATCGTATTCACCCCAGTGTCCCAAAATCCTTCCCAATTCCCGAAGTGTTTGAGCAATCCCTTCAAAAAACTGATATTTCTTGAAAATCAACAAAGCACGGTTATAGTAGTCGTTGGCTTCGATAAACTTGCTCCAGCCATAATAACTGTTGGCGATCATCCGCAGGGCTTTTGCTGCTTCCAGCTCATTGTTATTGGTTTGGTATATGTTATAAAGCCGGGTTGAGTATTCGATTGCTTTTTCGTAAATATCCATAAGGAAATAGGCTTCGGCAAGGAGAACCAGCGATTTTACAATATTTTCATTGTCTCCCAGTTCTTCAGCTGAAATAAGTGCCCGTGATGCATATTCCATTTGCTTTTTTACCGAGATATCTTTGTACTCCTGTGATAGCGTGAGGCAAATTTGCACTTTCTCATGAGCTGGTAAGTTGTAGCTCAGTGAGTTATAAAGAATATTTTCAAGGCTATCAATTTTTGGAAACACTGATCTGGAATAGACATGCATTGAAGGAATAAATATTCCCCAAAAAATAATACAAATCAGTTTTTAGCAGATTTGGCTGTTACCGCCGACCAGTTTATCGTTTTGCGCGAATCGACACAAAGTTATTCCATCATAGCCGGTTACCACTGGTTTACCGATTGGGGCCGCG
>JBLRXC010000074.1:0-13817 GCA_047920975.1 Bacteroidales bacterium
CCTGACTATTGGATTGATAATTACCCATCTAACCAGTGAGGCTGATATATCACGGTTTGTTAAAGACTTTGCCGCAGGCAAATCCCTCATTCACAATTATTCAATAGGATCGCCGAACCCGTGTGATTGTATCGCTTGTTTTTTTAACTTAATCAGGATTCTCCCCACGTTTCCGCGCGATTATATCGCGTAGTTTATAACTTAATCAGGATGCTCCGTAAGTCTTCAGTCCCGTAATAGTTCAATAAGGTAATAAGGTTGGATGCTCTTGGGTATTTTCGCTGGTACTAAGGTTGGGAGAGGAAAATAAGGTTATCCCCGTATACCTTTATACCCACACCTACAAATGTTCCGAATGGTCACCTTGAGGAATAAATAAGCAAAGTTTGTAACTTTGCCTTCTCATGAAGTACTGTCGTAAAAATACCAAAAGCAGAATTCACTGAGCTCAATGCAAATAGTTTGAGTGAGTTATAATATGACTTACAATTGATTGCTAAACCTGATGATTCACCACCAGCTTTCAAACACCCACTCCACCGGCTGAATCAGGCGGATGTGCAATGCAAAATTGATAATCCTTGATCAACCAGCGGTTCTGTTATTACTGCGCTTTTATTTTGATGTTATCAACCCGCCAGGTAGCTCCGCTGGTATTGGATGAATTGTACTCAAAGGCAATCCGCACACCATTGGTGTTGAATGCCGAGAGGTTTACAGTGCCTGAATTCGCCCACACAAACCCACCCGGTGATAAAACAGCCGGTAATGTCGTCCATGTAGTTGTTGAAGGATTGCCTGTATAATTGGTTGTGGCTTTGATGAGGATCTTATCGCCATCATAGTTCTTTGCCGAAACAAATTCAAGGGAAATTGTATTATAACCACTCAGTGCAAGCGGAGGCGAAACAAGCCAGTCGTTATTGATATGATACCCCATCTCAAAACCTGAGATCTGTGCACAGGGTGTTCCATCGGGTCCAGCGTTATTTTCACGACTCCAGACTTGTGCGCCGGCTATACTGACCGGATCCCAGCCATTCCATCCATCATTAAATCCCTCCTCCATAATCACAACACCTGGACCTCCGCCAGAGGAGATAACTACATCGTCAATGGTAATGGATGTGGATTCAGTGCCACTTCCCTTGTATTTGAATGCAATGAAAACATTTCCAACAAATTCTGCCAGAGAAATTTCGCCGGAGGGTATCCAGTTGTAATTACCACTGTTAGAATTGGGGAAGTTGGCCGTAAGCTCTGTCCATGTGGCATTTTCAACATTCACACCATCAAAATCTGTTGAAGCAAGCACTGTAATTGGGTTAGTTACTGTGTGTGCCCAAAAAGCCATGCCCGATTTAAAATTCAGAACCTTATCTCCGTTGGTATTGATCACAGGTGGCGTGATCATCCATGTTTCCATATTTGCAAGTCCTGAGTTGTAGCCGGTTGCCTGAGCATACCTGTCTGTTCCGAATTCTTTACCCTGCCATTTGCGATTACCTGCAACAGCCATATTCGACCATCCCTGAATTACGATGTCGGTATTATTTTGTGCAGCGTCAAAATATTCTGCCAGTTCCGGAACCGGATCAATGGTTCCACCAGCACCACAACGGTCTCCGGTAAGTTGTACATCTTTTTCATCCCTGATCACCAATTGTGGTGTTACGGTTGATCCGCTCGCATAAACCGTTGCAATGGCGACCAAAGACCCTTTACCTTCCGGAACCGTATGATTGGCAAATTTTGCATAACCACTTGATCTTATGATCATGGTTGCTCCGTCGCATTGTTCTATCGTCCTGTTCAGGTCTATCTTATTGACTGAATCGGCATAGGTCTGGCCCAACTCAGCATAACTGAACTGAACATCATCGAGACGCACGAGGGTAGACTGGTAAAAATGGATATTTGAAGTGAGTTCCTGGATAGTCAGCAATTTGGGTTCAATAAACCGCTTGTTCATCAGCTTCACGATGCTTTTTCCCTGGTCAATGTTATTGATTTGGAACAAATCCCGGTATTCATCAAGGGTATACCCATTGAGCAGCAGCCTTATTGAATCGCCTGTGTACAATCCGCCGGGATAAAGAAAATTGAGTTGAATACCTCCGGTTTCATCCTGAACAAAAACAGACCGGTATATATTACCGGATGATTCGTCAGCTACAACGGTTGCAAACAATGAATAATTATCCCTGAACACATAAACTCCTGCACTGTCAGTAAAAATACTCTTTATTTGTGCGATGTTCAGAACTTTGTCGGCTTCAAACGGTATGGCAGAAACAGCTGGTTCATCCGGTGTGTCTTTTACACAGCCGAACAGTAATGAGAATCCGGTTATCAGCAGTGTTATTCTGAGAAAGAAGTTTGTCATGATCATTATTGTTATGTTATGTTAAAATCTGAAATTGATATTCAGGAAGAACTGCCTTCCATACATGTAAAAATACTTTGAGGGAAATTTATCCATATCATAAGGATCGTACCTGTATTGCTCAAACCCGCCAAAGGCAAAATCCTGGACATCAAAAAGATTGTTGACACTAAAATTGGCTGAGATGAAATACCGGTAATCAATCCGCCACGATTTTCCGATATAGGCATCAACTGTATAGGCCGGATCCAATTGTTCCTGTCCCAGCACAAGCTGTCTGTCAGGATAATCCGGTGTATAGTTGGCAACTGCTTCAGCCGACCTGCGGTCAGGATTAATTTCAATAAAGATATCATCATAATAGTTGACACTTATCCCGGCAAAAATATATTTGGATGAGAAATATTTGACTCCGAGAGACATGGCTGTTTGAGGGAATCCTCCAACCCTGTAATTCTTCAGGTAGATGGTTCGGTTTGCCAATACTTCTGCATTGTTATCCACAGAAATGGTTGCCGTAGGGCGCGAACTATAGTAATAATCACCGGTTGCCAAAACACCATTCAAACTAAAGTTCTGACTCACTTTAGCATCAATCCCAATTTCAGTTCCCACATGGATTTTATCCACACCTGTCATTTGGTAATTGACAAAACTGCGGAATGTTTCATGGTAAAAACTCCTGGCATAGACCTGATCCTTGAATGAGATATAATAAACTGTTCCACGGGCTTTAAGATAAGGGGATCTGTAAATGTAACTCAGATCACCCGACAGTATCTTCTCAGACGTAAGGTTTTCAATTGTTTGATTTCTTGTCCTGGCTGAGATATAGGCATCCCTGAAATAAGGTGCCTGTGTCATGTATATAAGGTTAGCGTTTACCAGATGTCTGCCAGTAATTTTATAGGTAGCCCCGCCTTTCACTCCATAATTTATAAACTGGTTCTTCTCTGAATCACCGAATGAATTATCAGGGAATTTGCCATTTCGCATATGGCCGGTCCGCCAAAACTCATCAAAAGAGAGTGTTCCGGTCAGATAGTACTCCATCTTTCCGTAAGTAAAATCTCCCTGGGCAAAAATGCTGTAATTATTGATGTTGCCCGTATAATCATAGCCGAACCTGTCGCCCTCCCTGATGACCCTGTTGGGATTATTCAGGTCGTTCTGGGCTGATATCGGATCGATGAAATCCCGTTCGGCGAACTTGTCGATGTCAAGGTAAAAATCACCTCCGAGCAAATCATCCAACACCTTGAACTGGTAGGTTTTAAATATAGAAACATTAATCCCCGAACTGAAAATCACATGATCGTTCAATTCCCTCACCAGATTGATATTGGCACCGAGATGACGCTTGTCGTTCCTGCGGTCTTCAATGATATAATTCGACAGATTACCCGTAACTGTGTTTCCTTCAATACCTTCGGCATCATTGAGCGTATATAGGTTTTTCCGGTTCACAAAATAGAAATAATCCCAATCGAGCTGCCTGAACGTTTCATCATTCCGCCACAAATATTCCCTTTGAGCTGAAGTCATTCCATAATATTCTCTCTCATCACTGGGCAGGAGCCGGTAATAATCCGGACGTGGATCAGCGGCATCATACCAGTCAAGGGCAGTGGATCCGCCCCTCCCGAATGAGTAAAAAACCGAGGAGGTGATTTTTGTTTTTACTTCTGGAGTAAAATAGTGGCTCAGGATAATCATTGGCTGATGGTAATTGGCTACCCTGGAATTTCTTTTTTCACCATTCTGGAATCCCCAGTATGGATTGTAATAATTTGTTCCTGCCAGGTCATTGGCTTCCTGAACACTCACCCCGTTTCTTCCACGCTTGTTGGGTGAACCATAAGCCATGAGACCAATGCTATGGGAATTATTGAATTTCTTTTCGACGGTTGCAAAATACCCCCATGCATCATAAAAAGTCCCTTCCACATAGCCTTCCTGTGCCCATCTGCGCGATCCGGAAACAGCATAAGACCAGCCGTTCTCTTGCAAGCCCGTAGAGTAAAGGAACATGATCCTATTCCGGTAAGCACGGTTGGTCAAGGAATAGGTGAGTTTTGTCTGCTCACTGAACGAAGAAGCCCTGGTTTCCATGTTGGTTATCCCTCCGGGTCCTCCAAAACCGTAGGTCGAGGAAGCAATTCCATCAGCGACCTCCCTGTTGCGTGTTGCATCATTCAGCCCGCCCCAGTTCGACCAATAGGCAGCACCAGTCTCTCTGTCATTGACAAGTATACCATTGATCAGCACACCAGTGTATCTCGATTCATAACCCCTGACCTTAAACCGGGTCTGGCCAAATACAAATCCTGCAGTTGAAACAAATATATCGCTCGAGGAAGACAACAGCCCTGAAATATCCTGCGACTGATCATCGGTTTCCAAATCTTCGGCAAATATAACAACCGATGGTAAATTATCCTGCAGAGGCATGGCCATAATCGTGTCGGGTTCCTGTGCATGGATCATCAAAGGCAACAGGATAAACAGTGAAAAGATGTATCTGTTTTTCATTAAATCAGATGTAATTTAAGAGGACAAAAAATTTTATAAAGAGCAGCAAAATTAATGAAAAAGCTTCTGGAAAAGTCAAAAACATATTAATCTTACTTTTAATTTTAAGTGATAACTTTGTCAGCATATATCAATCAATATTTTTGCTGAAATATGATAAGATTAAAGGTATTTATCCCCGTACTGATTTTCTCACTATCCCTGTATTCATTCATTCAGGCCCAACCGAAAAGAACATTTGAGATTGTTTGCATTGCCTATTATAATGTAGAGAATCTTTTTGATACCATCAATGACAAAGAGTTAGTGGCCAATGATGAATTTACACCCGAAGCCCAAAAAAAATGGACTTCCGCAAGGTATTATGAAAAACAGGGGAACATGGCGTATGCCATTTCTCAAATCGGACTTGATTTAACACCAGATGGAGCAGCACTGGTAGGTGTTTCAGAAATTGAAAACAGAGGGGTACTGGAGGACCTGGTGAAACAGGATGCTATCAGTAACCGGAACTATCAGATTGTTCACTATGATTCGCCCGACCGCAGAGGCGTAGATAATGGATTATTGTATCAGCCTAAATATTTCCAGGTAACCAACAGTAAATCATACAGGTTAACGATTCCGGATGATGACCGGTTCCGGAGCCGAGATCCGCTGGTTGTTACCGGGTTACTTAAAGGGGAACCTATTCACATCATTGTCAACCATTGGCCCTCACGCAGTGGCGGTGAAAAGAAAAGCCGGCCAAAAAGAAATGCAGCCGGAGCGCTCAACAGGCATATTGTTGATTCACTCCTGACACTCAATCCCGATGCAAAAATCCTGATAATGGGCGACCTGAATGATGATCCGGTCAATCCTAGTGTTCTTCAGTACCTCAGAGCCAAAGGAAAAGAAGATCAGCTACAGCCGGGTGACCTTTTTAATCCTTACCACAAATTGTACAAAGATGGTATCGGATCACTTGCATACCGTGATGCGTGGAATTTGTTTGATCAGATCATTGTATCCCAGGGTTTGCTTGGAGATGAAAAAGGTTCATTTAAACTGCACAAGGCTTATGTTTTTAACAAGACCTTCCTGGTTCAGAAGGAGGGCGCATTTGCAGGGTATCCCTGGCGGACCTTTGTTGGAAACCGTTACATGGGAGGCTTTTCTGACCACTTTCCCGTGTATGTTTATCTCATCAAAGAGGTACTATAACATTTATGGCTGCGGTTTGTACCTGATTAGCAACATAAAAGCCATTACTTTCTGCCAGGTCAATCAGGATTTTTCCCGACAAAGGGTATCCAAACCCTCATGTTTGAAGGCCCCCGGTTGGCCCATAAATAGTAAGGAATTGCCTTAATGGTCAGGGTGTCACCGGATACCTTGTCATCTACAGCATTGAACACCAGCATCCTGGTTTTATTTAATAAGCCGGAATCAAAATCAGGTTGGATCTCGTGAGCAGGTAGTATTTTTACTGAATGGATATCAACCGCTGGTTGATCAATATCTTCAATACAATAGATTAGTGGTCCGCACTGCAAAGCAACCTTTCCTGTATTCTCAGTCACCGAATCATGAGCGATTATCCTGTTGACCTGCATTGGGAGTTCAAAACTGATCCGGTCACCCCTTTCCCACAGTTTTGACAGAACGAGATATCCTTTCTCACTTATATAGCTCACCGGCTCACCATTGATGAAAACAGATAGATGAGGAGTTGACTCATCTGCAAACCGGTAGAGGTTACCGGGTACCGGCATGCCTTGTGCCCATCCGGGCCACCTGATGTATATCTTCAGGTTGACAGGTTCTTCAGGATTTAATTCAACCTCAACTTTTCCGTCCAACGGATAATCAGTATCTACCCTTATTCCAACCATGTGTCCATTCATTGTGAATGAAGCTTCGGATGAGATGAAGAGGTTGAGATATAGTTTTTTGTCTTCATACGCAAATATATAACCGGAAACAGAGGGTAAAAACCGTGTGATATTGGATGGACAGCAGGCACATCCAAACCACTCCTTTCTGTGATGCCTGCCGTCTGATTCAAGGGGATTAGGGTAAAAGAAAAGGTCACCGGACTGGGAGACACCTGCGATGAGTGAGTTATACAGAGTTCTCTCCAAAACATCCATGTATCTGGCCTCTCCGTGCAGCAAAAACATCCGGTAATTCCACAGCACAAAGGCGATGGAGGCACATGTTTCGCAATAAGCTGTCAGGTTTGGCAGGTGCCAGGCAGGGCCAAAACCTTCATTCTCATACAACTGACCGACCCCTCCGGTAATGTAATATCTTGTTGTGATCAGGTTGTCCCAGATGTGGCCAAGTGAACTATTGTATCTTTGATCTCCGGTAAGTGCAGCCACATCGGCCATGGCGGCGTACATGTAAAGAGCCCTTACTGCATGACCGGCCGGTTCAGTCTGATCAAGCGGTTTGAGATGAGCCTGGTTATATTCCCATCCACCAGGCCCCCTGATGTCAAGGAAAAATCTGGCCAGGTCAAGATACCTGTTGTCACCGGTGACTCTGTATAGTTTCACCAGTCCGATTTCAATCTCCTGATGTCCGGGATATTTTTCAATTTTGCCGCTGCCAAACACCTGATCCAACAAATCAGCATTTTTGATGGCGACATCCAGAAAAGTACGCTTCCGGGTGGCCATATAATGAGCCACCGCTGCCTCAAACATATGTCCTGCATTGTAAAGTTCATGGCTATGCATGCTGACATTCTCCCATCTGTGTTTACCGGCCATTTCGTGGGCCGAATCACCCAATATGGTTCGGTTGGTATAAAGATACCCATCCTCTTCCTGTGCAGCGGCTATTTTGTGGATAAGGTTGTCGAGGTATAGATCAAGGTCAGGGTCATAGCGGATCATCAATGCATAAGACGCCCCTTCGATAATCTTGAAAACATCGGAATCATCAAAGGGATATAGTGAGTTAAATGTTCCCGGCTTCAGTCCGCCGGCCACTTCAAAGTTGGCGATCCTCCCGGTTTCCTCACTTTGTTTGAAAGCGATCGGGATAGTTACCTCTGAATTCCTGATGATGGCCGGAAGCCAGAAATGATCAAAAATTTTCACATCAGTAAACGGCACCGGAGTGACGGGATAATCATCAAAATGTCTCTTTTGTGAGCAGGATTGTAAAATCATGGCTATCACAACCAGTACTAAAAGCGATTTTATGTTTTTCATTGCTACCGGTTTAGATAAAATACAAAAATATCAATTGGTTTAAGATAAACCACCATTACAGTAGTGTTATCTTTATATTATTTTTGTAATACAACTTGATTCCCCGATTATGAAAGTAATATCCAAAGTGCCTGCAGAAAATTACACGATGATGGAATTCACTCTGCTTCAAATTCTTGCCTTTCTTTTGGTGCTATTTTTTTTCAATGCACAAAGTTTAAAAGGTCAGCCCGGAGTGCGTAATTCCCATTATATTACAAACCAGGAACCGCTGGTCGCTCAACCCTATACTCCGTTGCCCCTGAAAAACATTAAACCGCAAGGATGGCTTCTAAAAATGCTTGAGTTGCAGCGGGATGGACTCACGGGTAACTTAGACAGCATTTACAGGCGGGTGTGCGGCCCGGATAATGGCTGGATCGGGGGTAAAGGTGACTGCTGGGAGAGGGGTCCTTACTGGATTGATGGATTGGTGCCCCTGGCCTTCATCCTTGATGATGAGCACCTGAAAGCCAAAGCCAAAAAATGGATCGAATGGAGTATTAAACACCAACGTGAAAACGGATATTTTGGCCCTTATCCACTTGATGAAAATGATCCGGTGATTCCGGGAACACAACAAAAAAATGCAGAGGACTGGTGGCCCAAAATGGTCATGCTGAAAGCATTACAGCAATATTACACAGCGACAAACGATGAACGTGTACTTGTACTGATGGACAGGTATTTCAGATATCAGCTGGAACAGTTGCCTCTAAATCCACTGGGTAAATGGACTTTCTGGGCTGAAAAGAGAGGTGCAGATAATCTGCAGATCGTTTACTGGTTCTATAATATCACCGGACAGAAATACCTGCTCGATCTTGCAGAGATTATTCATGGTCAGACTTATGACTGGACAACTACCTATTCTGACAATTCCATTTGTAACCTGAACCCATTTCCCCACCTTCACTGTGTAAACGTTGCACAGGGTTTGAAAGCTCCTGTGATATACTACCAGCAGCATCCCGAACCCGGGTACATCAAAGCGGTCAAGGCCGGCCTCAAAGCACTCCGCGACTGCCATGGGTTCATCACCGGTATGTTCGGCGGAGATGAAAACCTTCACGGGAACAATCCTACGCAGGGGTCGGAATTATGTACCGCTGTTGAAATGATGTACTCATTTGAAAGTATTTTACCGTTGACCGGTGATATTTTTTATGCCGATTATCTTGAGAAAATCGCCTATAACGTCCTGCCAACACAACATGATGATAATTTTCTGCGAAAGCAGTATTTTCAGCAGATCAACCAGGTGCTGATCACAGATGAACCAAGAAATTTTGACATTGACTCAAAATCCAGAATAGTCTTTGGCACTGAAACGGGATATCCATGTTGCCTCGCCAACATGCACCAGGGCTGGCCAAAACTAATACAGAACCTGTGGTATGCCACAGCGGATAACGGGCTTGCTGCCCTTATTTACGGCGCCTCAACGGTGAAGGCAAAAGTAGCCGATGGGTCAGAGGTTGAATTTGTCGAAAAAACAGGATATCCTTTCCATGAGAAAATCACTTTTACATACATTACTCCGGCAACAGTTATATTTCCCCTGCACCTGCGCATCCCCGCCTGGTGTAATGAACCTTTCATCACCATCAACGGCGTTGAAGTCCCGTGGGACAAGGAGGAAATTGTGATCATCAACAGGTCATGGAACCAAAACGACAGCGTGGAATTGTTACTGCCTATGCAAATCCGGTTGTCGCAATGGCATGAAAAGTCGGTTGGCATCGAGCGTGGGCCGCTGGTTTATGCACTGAAAATAACGGAAGAATGGCTTGAAAGAAAAACAGATCAGTGGGAACACAGTTTCTTTGAAGTCTATCCACAGTCTCCTTGGAATTATGGAATTCCCGGTAAATACCTTGCTCCGGAAAATTTTGTAATCAGCCAGAAGGAACATCTGGCTGACATGCCGTGGAATCTTGCCAATGCACCCATTGAGATGAAAATTAAAGCCAGGCAAATCCCTTTCTGGACGCTGTATAACCAGTCAGCAGGTCCCTTGCCTTACCCATCATGGCCCGACCGTGAAATGGCAACGCCGCTTGAGGAGATCACCCTGATCCCATACGGCTGCACAACACTGCGCATTGCTCAGTTTCCGGTTACGGACTCACATCAGAAGTAGTTCATGATACCTGGTAATCTTCAAGCCCGGGGGAATGGTTCTCTGCAGGCTATCCCACAAACCTTGAAATTGCTTCGAACAAATCTTTCACATTGAGCGGCTTGGTGAGGTGCTCATCACCACCGGCTGCAATACTTTTCTCCCTGTCTTCGGGCATAGCGTAAGCGGTTTGAACCACGATAGGCAACTCCGGTCTGAACTTCTTGATCTCCTCAATGGCTTCCAATCCGCTAAGAACAGGCATTTTAATATCCATCAGCACCAGGTCAATCTCAGCATGATCACGGCACATATCTACTGCCTCTCTTCCATTTTTAGCCCATAGCAACTTTACATGCGTTTTTTGCAAAAGTGCTTCCAGAAAAGTGTAGTTCAGGATAGAGTCCTCGGCAATGAGAAATGTCATTTTACTCCAGTCAATTGCGGAATCAACCGGTTTCTTTTCGGAAACTAAATCTTCAAAGGTCTGCTTGCTTACAGGAAGGGTAAGTAAGAATGTTGATCCCACTTTTTCTATCGATTCAACCCGGAGGTCACCTCCCAGCAATTCTGCAAGTTTCTTGCTGATGGACAGTCCGAGCCCGGTTCCCTTAAATTCTGATTGATTATTATCATTCACCTGGCCAAACCGCTCAAAGATCAGGTGCATTTTGTCAGCAGGGATTCCAATGCCGGAATCTTTTACATAGAATTCTATTTTTTGGGCACCTTTCAGGTGAAATCCAAACTCTACAAATCCTTGTCTGGTAAATTTGATGGCATTCCCAAGCAGATTTGAAAGAATTTGCCGGATCCTGTAGGGATCGGTAGAGATCACAAATCCAGTCTCCAGCGCAGGTTTGTTTAACCGCAACTCTATCCCGGATTTACCGGTCTTGTTTTTGATTTTTAAGAAGGTGGCATAGAGTTCATCGAGCAGGTTATCTACGTTGCAATCCGAAAAATTGATCTTGATCTGTCCGGCTTCTATCTTGGTGATGTCAATAATATCCTCTATCAGATTCATCAGTGTATTGCCACCCTGTGTGATGTAGCTGATAAACTCCTCGCGTTCCTCTGCTGTCAGGTCCTGGTTAGTCAGGATTTCACTGAATCCGATGATAGCATTCATAGGAGTCCTGATCTCATGCGACACATTGGCCAGGAATGCCGATTTGAGTTTGTCGGCATGTTCGGCACGCTCAACCGATTTGCGAAGCCACTCTTCCTTTTCAACCACCTCCGTTATATCGCGCACAATGAAAAGCAAAGCACCTTGTCCGGAAAAGTGAATTTTGCTCCCATGAATTTCAATGGGCAAAACCGTATGATTAGCTGTAAGGATTTTCCCACGATAGTTGGTCAACTCCCCGGTAACCCATTTATGAAACTCACTGGCAACCTTTTCTTTCTCTTCAGGAATGATCAGGTCAAGAATATTCTTCCCAATCAAATCCTCTCTTTGAATACCATGAAGCCTGCAGGCAGCCGGGTTAACATCCAGTATAACTCCATCATAATTTTCCACAAATACAGCATCAGGCGACTCAAAGAATAAGGTCCGGAACCTTTCTTCACTTTTACGCAATTCGTCTTCGGCCAATTTTCTCTCGGTAATGTCCCGGTTGCTGATGCGGCGGCCGAGCGATTTTCCTTCATGGTTAAAGACCTCCTGACAAATATGATTGATCCATTTTACCTGATGATCCCTCGTGACAACCCGATAGTTGAATTTCAGGACGTCGGTCTTATTTTGAGTCTCTTCCTCTGTGATGTGATGAAGATAGCGGGTAACATCTTCAGGATGGGTTATCTCTTTCAGCAGCGCGTCATCATTGTAAAATACTTCCCGTTCATAGCCTGTTATCCTCTCACAACTGGGCGACATATAAATCAGCTTCCCCTCCGGAGAAGTCCAGTATTCCCATCCATAAGTGAAATCGGCAAGGGTTCTGAATTTCTCTTCACTGTGTTGAAACCGCTCTTCCATAATCCTCCGCTCGCTGATGTCGCGAATAAAACCTTCCAATCCATTTGACTTCCCTTTTTCATCATAGATGATTCTTGCATTCAGGGATGCATGGATTTTCTCACCAGTCTTTCTTTGGAGATCAATGTCTCTATCCTCAAGAAACCCCTCCTTAAGCATTAATCTGGTGTAAGTGTAATGGATGCTTTTATCAGGGAAAAAGTGATGTAAATGCCTGCCCAGTATCTCCTTTGGCTTGAATCCGGTAATCGTAAAAACTGAAGGGCTGATTTCGGTAACTGTTCCGTCAATGTCGGCCCTGAAATAAATATCCTGGAGCGATTCAAAAATGTGGCGATACTTCTTTTCCCCTTTCCTGATCCTCTCCCATTCTGACTTCCTGTGTAATGCCGAAGAACCTATTCTCGCAATGGATTCAATGATTTTTGGATCAGAAAACCTGGCACCCTGTTTCAGGAATATCATGGCATTTCCATACACTTTTTCACCATATCTCAGTCCGATGAGGTAAATACCCTCCACTTCCAGGGTCCGTTGAATCAGGCTAAGACTGCTTCCAGGGAAAAAAGCAGAGCCCCTTTCAAAAAGGCCGTCATTGTATTTGATCAGTTTACCAAAGGCCAGATTATTAAACTGCTCCTGACTAACCTGCTTTAAAAAATCCGGAATACTGGTATGGATGATTTCCCGGAGGTTCTCAACCGTTTCAGGAGAGCCTGATAATCTTTCCACCACGGCATAGTTTTCAACCTCATTGTATGAAAGAAGCAGAACTGCAGCAACTCCTGGAACTTCTCTCATTTTGTCACCAATAAAACCATAAGTATCAGAACCGTCTTCCTGCTCAATGAACTCCCAGATTTTTTCTGAAATGAACCGGTAACGGGCTAAAGATTTTTTTTCTTTATCATCCAGAGCCATGTGGTCGGTAACATCTGCAGCATAGAAGAGGAATGCAGGTTTGTCGTTCCAGTCAATACTGATAGTTTTGCATTGTACCCACTTGTAGTTGCTTCCGCTTGTTTTGAGTCTGAACGTAAGAGCCCCCTGCATTTTTCCACGACCTTTATCATTCTCCAGCAAGGCCTGGAATTCATTGTGATCATCCGGGTGGACAAATCCTGTAAATTTTTTCATGATGGGCTCGCCCATACCTATATTCAGCAGATCGGCCAGTTTGGAGTTGCTGAATACAATGTTTTCATCCTGAAGAATGAAGATGGCTTCACCTGCATTTTCAACAATAACTTTGTAAGCTTGCTTGCTTTTCAGAAGCTCTCTTTCGATCAGTTTGCGTTCTGTAATATCAGTAAATCTGATGCGCAGACCTGTAAACCGATCCTGGGTGGATAATACCTGAATTCTAATCTGGCTCCAGTTGGTCAGGCCATAAGCTGTTTTCCATTCCATCTCAAGCCCGGAGTATTCTTTTTTAGGATCTATAGATTCAAGCAGGTTCTGAAAAAATTTCACAGACCTGGGATTGAGAAACGGAAGGTGGGTAAGTTTGAACCCTAACAGCTGGCCCTCCTCGTAACA
>JBLRXC010000075.1:0-13807 GCA_047920975.1 Bacteroidales bacterium
CCGGATCAGCGCTGTTATTTCACCCCAGAGTCAGGTTATTCCCTCGAGGAGATTTTTGGAGGACAAGTGGGTTGAACAACTGAAACAAATAGAGGAGTCAGGAATTCACAGGCTCAAAAACTGGGGGGGATTCCGGCTTATCCCCCATTCCATAGAATTCTGGCAGGGAAGGACCAACCGGTTGCACGACCGGATCAGATACCTCAAAATGAATGATCATTGGAAAATTTCCAGACTGGCACCCTGAAAAAGGATTATCGTTTGTGGAGCCCGCACTCCTTCTGCTCTGGTAGTTCCCACCACCAGCGACCTGCCCGTAAGTCCTCCCCGGGGTTTACGGCGCGTGTGCATGGCTGGCATCCAATGCTGGGAAAACCCTGATCATGTAGTTTGTTATACGGGATATGGTTTGATTCAATAAAATCCCATACCTGCTCTTCTGTCCAGTTAATCAGGGGGTTTAATTTCAAACGACCGTGGTTGTTGCTGTCAAGTTCAACAAGCTGTCCGTTGTTTCTGGTCACCGACTGATCCCTGCGTAAGCCGGTGATCCAAACATCCAAACCTTCAAGTGCTCTTTGTAAAGGCTTAATTTTTCGGATACTACAACACATCTTTCTATTTTCTATACTATGGTAAAAAAGGTTCACCCCTTTTTCCTTCACCATTTTCTGAACATCGTCTGATTCTGGAAAGTAAACCTCCATTCTGATGTTGTAGCGGCTGTTTGTCCGGTCGATCAGGTCATATGTTTCAGGAAAAAGCCTTCCTGTATCAAGTGTAAAGATCCTTGTTTCAGGATCAATTTGAGCTAACAAATGAGTCAGAACCTGATCCTCGGCACCCAGGCTGGATGCCAGGGCTATTTTTCCCTTGTATGCTGTCAGGAAATAACTCAGCAACTCTGATGCAGTTTTATCTGCAAACCGGTGATTGTAATCGGTGATTAAATCCATACTTAATTATGTGCGCAAAATTAGTTTAAAAACTCATCCAAAAGACATAGCTTGTCCATTCGTATCCCTTTCTCTGTTCTTTGCAGAGTGCAACATTCCACATCAAAATCATGTTCAAATACCAGCAAATAATTATTTTCCACTGCTTCTTCCAAAAAAATTTCTTTCTCCCTGAGTGATTCCAGGGGACTGATGTCGACACTTGGAACAAAGGGTAACGGAATATGCGCAGCAGTTGGAATAAAATCGGCTGTAAAGACAAATGTATATCCATTGTGCGATATTATCGGAATCAGTTGTCCCTGGGTATGTCCATTCATTTGAACCAGCCGGATATTTTCAGAAAATAACCCGGGTTTATCAAAAAACGAAAGCATGCCTGCCTGTTCCAGAGGCAGAAAATTGATTTTAAAATAGGAGCCCGCCTCCCTGCTGTTTGGATGATTGGCCCACTCCCACTGACCGGATGAACAGTAATGCATGGCGTTCTTAAAGACAGGTTCAGGTTTACCATCCTTATCCAGCTTCACCGCTCCTCCACAATGATCATCATGCAAATGGGTGAATACCACATCCGTGATGTCGTGAGCCTCCAATCCTCTTAACTTTAAAGATTTTTCGAGCGATTCGTTCCCAAACAGATACCTGAAGCCATAGTACTTTGAAGATTGTTTGTTTCCCATCCCCGTATCAAAAAGAATACGCCTTTTCCCATCCACAACCAGGAGGCACCTGTTCGTGATCCTAATCATATTATTTTCGTCAGGGAGTGCCATTTTTCTCCAGATTGTTTGCGGTACAACGCCGAAGGCTGCTCCTCCGTCCATCTTCCAGTGTTCTGCAATTACAGGATAAATCGCCATTGTTTAATGTATATTTGCAGCCAAAATTAGAAAAAATCACAATCATAACTTGTGAGGAAATTTGCCCTGATCCGTTCTTGTTTTTTCGTTTGATATTAAAATATTATGAATGTACACTTCATTGCCATAGGCGGCAGTGCCATGCACAACCTTGCCATTGCACTTTCAAAAAAGGGTTTGAATGTAAAAGGCTCTGATGATGAAATATTTGAGCCCTCCAAAAGCCGTTTGGCAGGATACGGGATATTGCCTTCGAGGGAAGGCTGGTTCCCCGAACTAATCCATCCTGACCTGGATGCAGTCATTTTAGGCATGCATGCAAAAAGCGACAACCCGGAACTACTGAGAGCCAGAGAATTGAACATCCCCATTTACTCCTACCCTGAATATCTTTACGAACAGGCCAAAAACAAAATAAGAGTGGTTATTGGAGGGAGTCACGGGAAAACCACGATAACATCCATGATCTTACATGTGCTTCAAAAGGAAGGGATTGATTGTGACTATATGGTTGGAGCGCAATTGGAAGGTTTTGAAGTGATGGTGAAGATTTCAGAAACAGCTCCTGTGATGATTCTTGAAGGTGACGAGTATCTTACGTCACCCATAGACCCAAGGCCAAAGTTTCATGTTTACAAGCCCGATATTGGTCTGATCAGCGGAATTGCCTGGGATCACGTCAATGTGTTTCCGACTTTCGGGATTTATGTGCAGCAATTTAGGATTTTCGCGGGGTTGATCCCGGCTGGAGGTACGCTGATTTATTGTGCAGATGATGAGGAAGTCAATAATATTGGGAAAGACGTGCCTGCATCAGTCAATGCTGTGCCCTACTCCGTCCCGGAACATATCATTGAAGATGGAATGACATTTCTACTGAACGGGGGGGAAAGGATTCCATTGCAAATATTTGGAAAGCATAATCTATTGAATCTGAATGGCGCATGTTTGGTTTGCCACGAACTGGGTGTATCAGACGAAAGGTTTTATGAAGCCATCCAAACCTTCAGGGGAGCTTCCAAACGGCTTGAAGCGATCGCAATTGGCAAGCAATCCATATTTTATAAAGATTTTGCACACTCTCCGTCTAAACTGAGGGCGACAACAAGGGCTGTGAAAGAGCAATACAGTGATAGAAAACTGGTAGCCTGCCTTGAATTACACACATACAGCAGCCTGAATGCAACGTTTCTGGACCAATACAGAAATTCAATGGATCATGCTGACTTGGCCATTGTTTACTTCAATCCACATGCAGTAGCACTGAAAAGGCTGCCTCCTTTAACAGAGGAGCAGATAAAAACGGCTTTTGGGCGGCCTGATCTCCTGGTTTATAACGATTCAAAGGAGTTGATGAATAAACTTCAGGAAATGAAGTGGACGCAAATGAATCTGTTGATGATGAGTTCCGGCAATTTTGACGGTATTGATTTACAAGCTCTTGGTAAAGCAATTTGTTAGCATCTTGCTTTTGTTTCGCATGAATATGATTCTTTGGCTGATATAATAAATACTAAAAAAACGATCACTGATTTTCCTCTTTTTGTAAATTTACGCCCATTTGAATAACAAAAGCAATCGATGAGGATATTATTCAACAGTAAATTTCTGCATCATAATACGGAAGCTCAGGAGGAGGGCATATACAGGATCAGTAAGTTTGCCTCCCATTGCCATGATGAAGAATTCGATGGCGAGCCCTTTCTCTCCCTTGTCCATCCACAGGAGTATATTGAGGAAATAAAACAAGCCTGCGTTGAAAAGAAAAAACTTGCAGAAATTCAGCTATCTCCTGATACATGGGAAGCCGCTAAAACAGCTGTTGGTTTAACCATCAAAGCTTCTGAGCATGGTGATTTTGCAGTTGTCAGGCCTCCGGGCCATCATGCCGAAAGGGCATCACACATGGGGTTTTGCCTGTTCAATAACATTGCGATTGCTGCTCAAAAGCTTGTCAATGAAGGGAAAAAGGTTTTTATCCTTGACATTGATGCCCACCATGGAAATGGGACTCAGGATATTTTTTATGCTGAAGATAAGGTTTTCTATTGCTCCATTCACCAGTCGTTCTCATACCCTTTTACGGGTCTTCCTCATGAAAAAGGGCTCGGCCCTGGCGAAGGCTTTACACTTAATATTCCCCTGATGCTTGGTTGTGGTGACAAACGCTTTCTGGAAGCTGTTGATCAAGCCATTGAAGCATCAAGAAAATTTAATCCGGATGTAGTTGGTGTTTCAGCAGGATTTGATGGCTATTCAAAAGATAAAATGATGAATCTTAATTATTCACTGAAGGCATTTTATGAATCAGGGTTTAAAATGGGAAGAGCATTCAGTAATCTTTTTGCAGTGCTTGAAGGGGGATACCATAACGATATTTTTGAATGTGTTACTCAGTTCATCGAAGGTGTTCATGTAGGGTCCAGACCGGTTCGCAATCGGTTTGACCACGATATGTCGGTAGGGTGAATATTATTCCTGACTGAGTCATGACCATTTTTGACGAGGCATTTGAAAACAAAAGAGGCTATCTCCTTCGGGAAATAGCCTCTTTTGTTTATTGAAAGTTAACCTGACTAGTTTACATTGATCTTTTCGCGTTTTACGAAATTGCCATTTTTCATAACAACAATATAAACTCCTTTGTTAAGACCGGAAGCATTCAAATAGGTATAGTTGGTTTCACCTGCATTGGTGTAACCCTGATACAGGGTTTGAACTTTACTTCCAAGCATGTTGTAGATTTCAACCGTTGTGTAGTCTGCATTCAGCGCTGTAAATTCAATGGTTGCCTGAGACGCAACAGGGTTTGGATAGATTACTATTTCTGCGTAATCTTCTGCAATCAGATTTTGAGCTGCCAAACCACTCTTATCTTCATAAAGAGGCTGACACTCATCAAAGTAATCATTGATTTTCCCGACACCATCGGCAAGCATACCAAGGTCGAGTCCATATTGATTTGAACCGCTCAATACAAGATTTGCTTCATCATAGAGGTCTCCAATGGTGGCATTGGCACCCAGGTGATTGATAAAATACGGATAATCTCCGAAGGGAAGGTCAGCCAAAGCCAGATCACCAAGATCAGTATCAAGCCTCAGGTTCAATCCTAGTGTAATGGTCTGATTGAGTAAAATATTTTTACTTCTTCCATCCTTATGGGTTAAAAACCCGTTGGCTTCGCAATTTAAGCCATCGGCAGTCAGCATTGCAGCCGGGCCACCACCTGGTAATCTTTGCAGAATACAGCCAGGAGTATGGGCAATAAAGCGATACCCGCTTGCATGACCAATGACGAGAGGTTCTGAAAGCAACATGGCCAGCAGATCATATGTAGAATAACCATTAAATGTACCACCTGCATTGCCATAAAATCCCTGAGTCAATGTGCAGTAATCTCCCGGAGGATCTTCTTCATAATCTACATTAACTGTAACAGCACCGGTAATGAAAGAATCTCCACGGGTTGGTGAGAAGTCATTGATCGGGGAGTAAACAGTTACAGTGATATTGGTCACATCTCCCGGAACACCCATCAGTGTGATGGGAACAATGTTCAATGCTTCACCCAGCATGGGATCAAAAGTATTGATGGTCACCTCTTCAGTCTGATAGCCATCAGATACCTGGATGATGCACCTTCTCTGATCGGCTGTCATTTCCGAAAGAACAACTTTTGCGGTAACGTCCCTTGGGTCCATATCAGTCCCGATGGGTATGTTGTAAACATAAGCGTTTGCCGGCCCATTGTAAAACATATAAACATGATTGAAATCAGAAACGCTGTAATAGTAAGGATTCGGAACGGTTCTGAAAATATACGCTATAAAGGAATGAATGCTGCCCAGCGTACCTAACTGATCCAGCGTAATTCCTTCAGGGCCGATGTTGGTTCCGGGAAAGGTTGCCTGAGCATACCCAAGGAAGTCATCCTGAATTGAAGAATAATTGAGATCAACTTCAACAGGGACAACATCAGCAAAGAAATTGTCATCATTGTCATAAAACTTAACCTGTAATTGAGGATTTGTGAAATCAACTTTTGATTTGTAGATGGCTTCCACAACTACATGATCGATTGTAGCAGGGTCTGGAATATCAAGGATGACATTGTTTTGATTATGCACACCCAAACCGGTTACCTCAATAACCTGAGCTTGCACAGCGATAAAGCTGAACAAAAGCACGCATGTAGTGAAAAGTGTTTTCATTTGCATTTCTATTTTAATTGTTAATAATAAAAATTTTTTGACAGTTCATATGCCAATTCAATGCCATTTATCTAATTCCCTCATTAATAGATAGTTAGTAATTAAACCCGTTTCAAATTGGGAAATAATTCTAAGCATTGGAAAATTTTTCAAGCTTTGGGAGGTGATTGTCATCACAGAGTGCTTTAGAGACATTGCCTATCTTTGATGTGAAATTATACGATATGAAAATCCGGTATTTTGCGCAATTGGCTTTTAGTGGCAAAAACTACAACGGGTGGCAAATTCAGCGCAATGCACCCTCAGTTCAGGAAACCATTAACAGGGGTTTAACGCTTCTTTTAAAAGAACCGATCAATGTGACCGGCTGTGGCCGGACAGATACCGGTGTTCACGCGAGGCAATTTTTTGCCCATTTTGATGCTGAGAATCTCACCAAACCGGAAATGTTAACAAATAGGCTGAACGGTTTCTTACCGAATGACCTCGTGATTCACCGCATATTTCCTGTAAGACCCGAAGCTCATGCCAGATTTGATGCCACCTCAAGAACTTATTGCTATTACATCACCAGAAAAAAAAAACCATTTCTACAGGATTTTGCCTTTCATTATCATGGTGACCTTGATATGGACCTGATGAATACAGGATCCTCATTTTTACTGAATGTCAATGATTTTTCCACATTTTCGAAAGCCGGGACCCAGGTAAAAACCAACCATTGCAAAATAACAAAGGCAATCTGGGAATCTGATCAGGATATGGTTATTTTCACGATCACTGCCGATCGCTTCTTAAGAAATATGGTAAGAGCCATTGTGGGAACTTTGATACTGTTGGGACGGCATAAAATGACAACGGAAGAGTTGATGCGCATTATTGAAAGCAAAAACAGGTCAAATGCTGGTGATTCGATACCGGCGCATGGGTTATTCCTCGAACAGGTGAATTATCCTGACCATATTCTATCACATTAAACCATATTATTGGTGCTATTTAGAATTGTTAAAAAATTAACAAAGCCCTTTGTTCAATAAGATTAATTTTTAATTTTGCCGGAAATTTCTCAAAAGAAAACATCTTTATGAAAATTCTTCCTGACAAGACCGTTGAGCGTTTGAGCCAATACAGGAGAAGTCTGAACAATCAATTGTTAAAAGGAAAAACCAATATTTTTTCACATGAGATAGCCAGCCTGCTGCATATTACACCTGTACAGGTCCGTCGTGACATCATGCTGATGGGGTACTCAGGTACCCTTCGAAAAGGGTACAACATACAAGAGATGGTGAACCTGATCGGAAAGATTATTGACTCCGAAGATGGTCAGCGCATTGCAATCATTGGCTTAGGTAACCTTGGAAAAGCCTTTATCCATTATTTATTGAACAAAAGGACAAAGCTGAAAATAGTGGCTGCTTTTGATACCAACCCCAACAAAACAGAGTGGATTTACGAAGATGTAATGTGCTATCCCATGGAAGAACTCGAAGAAATCATAAAAAAGGAACGTATATCCATTGGCATTATCACAACGCCTCCTGAGGTTGCATCCGAAATTGCTGACAAGCTCAAGGAGGCCGGAATCAAGGGGATACTCAATTACACACCTAAACCTCTAAGCCCCCGTGATGGGGTCTATCTTGCAGAATACGATATGATCACCTCACTTGAAAAAGTCGCCTATTTTGTTAAGAACAGGGATTAATATCAGGATTATCCTTCTGTAATTAGGATTCATCAATATCTCTTAATAGCTGCCGGCACGTTTTCTGATAAACCACTCGGCAGACATGATTACCAGCAGCGCCATCAGCAGCCAAACATTGTTTAACACCTCCGAAAATGTTTTCTGGAAATATGTTATCGATCTTACATCATCCCTGCTCCGGATTATTTCTCCCAAATCGGTAAGCTGTTGCGGATAAATCATCTCTCCACCGCGTGACGCAGCAAGATTGAATAAAAGGTTGTGATCAGCAACTGTGTTCATCAGCTCTATATTGAGCCGGGTTACCGTAAATTCCCCTCTTTCACTGAAAAACTTATCACCCAAACGGGAGGTGGCTTCATACCCGTAAACTCCGGGCTCCATCTTACCGGCATTCAGGAGATATGCATTGGCTGTGCGGTTAAAAACAAAGGGGAATTCATTTCCGGACTGATCTGTAATGAGTAACTGAACTTCCGGGTCGTTCACCAGTTCATATATTTCGTTATACAACTGTGCTTCAAATTCAACATCATCGGTTTCATCGTAACTGTTGGCAGTGATAACCCTGAAAAACCTCTTATCAGCCTTCAGTGCCAGAAACTGAACCGTATTATTGATCAATTCATCGAATGGCTGATGATCTTCAAAGGATGAAAAACTTTTGATCCGCCAACGCCAGATTCCTTCTCCCAACAAAGCTCCATACCTGTTGTCGCCTGATTCAAAAAAAACCAATTGCGGATCTGAGGTATTAACTGAACCAATTCTCTGAAACAACAATGGCGAAGCCAATGCCTGCATCCTGATTGTGGTGTAAGGGCTGACAAGTGGAGGAGCGCTTTCAAAAAGCAAAATCGTTTTATCGGAGAGGGTAAAGATGCTGAATTGTTGATTGAACCTTGGACGAGCCTCATTGTATAAAATATTTTCCGGTTGGATGACCAACCCGGCTTTCTGTTCATTGAAAAGATGCAATGAGGTTTGCTGGGTGATGATAAAAAAAACGGGGATACTTTCCTGTTGCAACTGCTCCAATAGAAATCCGATGCTGTTTTTCACAGAAGGTAAACCATGCAGGATTACCAGATCAAAATCTGTTACTGACTGATCGAAATCCTCTGTAAGGAAGTCTGTGATCTCAAAATTAACATTGGACTGAACGGCTTGTTTGATAGCAGAAATGTCAGGATGAGGTGCATTGGCCAAAAGTAAAATCTTCTGTTTCCCTTCGAGCAGGTCTATGAAAATATCCTGAACATTATTTTCCAGTGTGATCTCTCCGGCAACCGGCGAAAGGCTGATCGTAAAACGCTGAATACCCGGTTCATCAGATTTCAGGTAGACAATATACTTCTCCATAAAGCCTTCCCGCGTGATCTCAATGGAATGGTTGTACAAAACCTCCTGGTTGCGTTTGATTGACAATCGTGTTGATAACCCGTAACTCTTTTTTGCTTCAACAACAATCTCAACAGGAAAATCATTTCCAACAAATGAAACCCGGTTATAGTTCACCCTTTTAATAAGGACATCTCGGTGAATAGTTGTATCACCCAGCGCAATGGTATAAACAGGCATGTTCAATCCCTGAGCCGCATAAACAGGGTTTGAGCCCCTGTTGTATAAGCCATCGGATGCCACGATCATTGCGCCTGTGTTCCTGTATGAATAGACATTCTTCACCTCATCAAGGAAACCGGAAATGTCTGTTTGACTGTCTGAAAAATCGAGATTCAATCCTGGCCTTACGTTTTCACCAAAAGTGTAAATCCTTACATCAAACCTTACCGACAGGTCATCTGCCAGTTTTTGTAATGATGCAGAATAGTCATTAAGGAAATAGATCGAATCACTCATGGTTCTGATTGAAGCTGAATTATCGAGTCCAATCACAATCACCGGTTTTTCTGTAAACTGACTGGTATATCTGATCAATGGATTCAACAAAAGAAATGCGATCACAGATACAGTGATCATCCTGAACAAGGCTAAAGCATAACGAAGCCTTATGCCGAAACCAGAATTCTGGTTTTTATAATAGAGAACGTAAGCATACAATGCACCCAGCAGGAGGCAGAAAATGATGAACCACAAAGGGTATTGAGTCGATAAATTCAAATCAGTACTATTTTAACCAGATAAACATCCGAAGCTAAACGGCCATGAATCACTGATATTTTAATCCCGGGGAATAAACCAGGTGATCAGGTGCTCATTCCTCCGCAAACACTGATCACCTGACCTGTGATATAGGATGCAAGATCAGAAGCGAGAAACAGGCATACATCAGCCACGTCATCAGGGGTTCCTCCCCTTCTCAGCGGGATTTTATCTGCCCAGCTCTGGCGCACCTCTTCAGGCAGCTTCTCCGTCATTTCAGTGATGATGAATCCCGGAGCAACCGCATTACAACGGATGTTTCTTGAACCCAGTTCCTGAGCAATTGATTTGGTAAACCCAATCAGTCCGGCTTTGGATGCAGCGTAGTTTGATTGCCCGGCATTCCCGTTCAATCCAACAACAGAGCTCATGTTAATGATAGCGCCTGAGCGCTGCTTCAGAAAATATTTTTGAACAGCCTTTGTAAGGTTAAAAGCCGATTTAAGGTTCACCTTCATAATCAGATCCCAGTCCTGTTCAGTCATCCGTAACAACAGATTGTCCCTTGTAATACCTGCATTATTCACCAGGATGTCAATTTTTCCAAAATCTTTGATCACTTCTGTGATCAATTCTTCGCTGCCCTGAAAAGAGGAGGCGTCTGAAGCATAACCCTTTCCTTTCACTCCCAGCTTTTCAAGCTCTTTTTCAAGTGATTGACAATTTTCATCAATCCGTATATCTGAAAAGGCAATATCAGCACCCGATGAGGCAAATCTCAAAGCGATGGACCGACCAATTCCCCTGGCGGCACCAGTGATAACAGCAGTTTTTCTGTCTAATAATTTCATATATTGTCATAGATTTGATAAGGATGCGCCAAAGTTACAATATAAATTTCTTTTTTGTGGAGTGTGCATTAACAAGAGTATTTTTATGCTTAATAATCTACTAACACTGAAATTAATTATCGTTCAACCGGCGCCATCCAAAAAAGACCTGCATTGTAATCTATAAGATTTTCAACAAGACAACCAGCGGATTATGGTTGGTAAGGTTGAATCAGTTCATGGTGCAGGTAAATTGAAAGATTCAAATGGGTAGTTCATTTTCGATGAAACCTTGAGATAACTTAAATACGATACTATGTTCAGCCATCTCTTGAGTAATTATTCCCAGGGAGAGGAAGTTAACAAGTACAGCTTCAGCTTTTTTGCCTGGAATACCAGCAATCCTGGAATATTCTGACAAAGTTATGGAGTCGCTGTGCTCGAGATATTCGAGTAGTTTTCTTTCGTTGTCACCATAAGTTATATATGTTCCATCCGGGCTGTTTTTCCTTCGGAGGGCTTTTACCAGGATCCTGTGCGCAAGGATGTTCTGGTCATTGACCCTGATGAAAGCCCGCCATTTGTTTTCTTCTGTATGAGCCATATACGGTTGCTCCGCTCCCCTGGGAATTTTTATTTCGAGCACGACCTTTTTGTTAATCACCCAGGTTTTGCTTGAATAATCAATTTTTGGTCTGCAATACAGGTCGACTGCTGATCGTGCCATAAATTTTTCCTCTTCCGATTGTATGCCGGCAATCGTACCATCATCTTTCACGCCAATCAGCAAGGTTCCTCCGTCAGTGTTGGCAAAAGCAACAAACGTTCTGGCTATTTTTCGGGCATCAGAAATCTCATACTTAAAATCAATATGCCGGCCTTCGCCTTGCAATATCAACCTGTTTATATAATGAATTCTTTCAGGCATTTCAATGACTGTTTACTTTAAACCCTGCTTTCCGGAAGCAGAACATGAAAGTATATATTTTAACAAAACAAATATTGTTTTATTTTTGTAAAAATTTGCGATAGATTTAACGCTAAATTCTGAATCATGAAAAAACAAATACTCCTTGCTACTACCTTTCTGCACATGTTTTATTTCTGTATTGGCCAACAGATTCAAAATGGCAGCTTTGAAGAATGGGAACAAATTCCATCGATCAACCTTGAAGAACCGGTTAACTGGAGTTCGATAAAAACATCCGATGGTGGCAGCCTTATTAACAATGCAGCGCCCAAGGTATGGGACAAAAGCACCGATGCAAGAACCGGATTGTATTCAGTAAAACTCACCAATAAAGCAGCATTCAGCATTGTTGCTACAGGAACTATTTCGAACGGAAGATACCATGCTGAATTCAATCCCCAAGCCGGATATGCATACACCGATCCCGATGATCCCCAATGGAATACACCCATAACAGCCAAGCCCGACAGTCTGATCGGATGGTATAAACAAACCCCTTCAGGTGAAGATTTTTCCACAGCAAAAGTGCTTGTGCATAAAGGTTATGCAAAAATTCCTGATTCCACGTCCGAAAACTGGATCGGTATCGGTTATATGGATATGCCGACAGGTGTTGTTGGTGAATGGACCAGATTTTCGATACCCATTGATTATTTGAATAACGATACTCCTGAATATGTACTTATCATACTCACTGCAGGAAACGGGACGAATGCAATTGCCGAAAGTGTTGCATGGTTCGATGACCTGGAACTTGTCTTCAATGATCTTGGTGTTCAGGATGAAATGCTGGCGTCAGATTACCATGTGTTTATCAGAAACAGTTCATTGTATCTTCAGAACATCCCGCTTCACATCTTACAAACTTCTGACATTGAATTGCGTGATCTTTCAGGCAGGTCGGTATGGAAAGGAAAAACACAAGCCTATGAGGTACATCTGGGGAAAGTACTGAATCCAGGTATTTATATTTTCCGAATGAACCTTCCCGAAGAGTCTTTTTCCAGAAAGGTTTATGTAAGGTAAGCGAAGTTTTTTCTAAAGGATTGGTTTTCGGAATCCGTCGGATATTTTTATTGACAAAGAACTACCTTCACCCGAATTTTAACTATGCGATTGCAACCTGATTTCTTCTTTGCGTTTATCCTGTCGACATTGATTTCAATGAGTGCAATTGCACAGGAGACTGCCTATTTCAAGGGAAAGGTGATCTCAGACGACAATGGAGATCCGCTCATAGGAGCACATATCCGGCTAAAGAGCGATCGTTCAATTGGTGCCACGGCCAACATCAGCGGTGAATTTCTGATACCGGTCCCGGCAGGGATCCATTCCTTTGTTATTACCTACACAGGCATGATAACCGATTCTGTTTCATTGCTTTTTCAACCCGGTCAAACTATGGAGAAAGTGATCAAAATGAAAGCTTATGTAAGCCAGTTTGAAGCAGTTGAAATAAGGGTTGGTAAGTTTGAACGCAGATTTGAAGACATCAACGTCTCCATGGAGGTGATCAAACCAAAACTGATTCAAAGCAAGAACACAACCAACATAAAAACCATTCTTGATTATGTTCCGGGGCTGATCATTCTGGACGATGAACCCCAGATCAGGGGTGGTAGTGGGTTCACCTTTGGAGTTGGAAGTAAAGTTGCCGTGATTATAGACGATATGCCCATGCTATCGGGTGATGCAGGACGACCCTACTGGGATTTTATTCCCGTTGAGAACATCGACCAGATTGAAGTAATCAAAGGTGCTGCATCCGTGCTTTCCGGTGCAAATGCACTTAGTGGAGCAATTTACATACGAACCAAACAACCCAGGCTTGAACCTGAGACCAACCTTAAGGTTTACACCGGTGCTTATTCAACGCCAAAGGATCCGGATATGAAATGGTGGGATAGTTATCCCTATATTGCCGGTGCCGACTTTTTGCATGCACAGACTTTTGGCAGCAGCGACCTGGTGTTTGGCGGAAATCTTCACTTTGAGAACGGATACCTCGGAGCCCCGAAACCAAATCCCGGCATCATTGACAGCCTCACGAATTTTAGTGACCGGCAAATGGCAAAGCAGCGCGGGAGAGTCAATATCAATTACCGGAAGCGGTCAAAGAAAACGGAGGGGCTAAATTTTGGCATCAACGGCAACCTTATG
>JBLRXC010000076.1:0-13772 GCA_047920975.1 Bacteroidales bacterium
GGAAGCTTTAAGATAGGCCAGCTTAGCCTCCTCATAGTCTTGCAAACCAAATAATTGATTAGCACTGGCCAGTATTTTGTCATATTCGTCATCTTTGGATGCAGCAGATGCCATCTCATCAATTGCTTCCGGTATTTTTTCATCCTTGTTTAAAACAGTTTTCTGTTGTGGATTGGCAAGGGCCTCCTTCACCCGCTCCATCATGGTTTGCGGGTAGCTCTCCTCAGGGCTGATCTGAAGGGCCGCCTCATAATTTTTCATCGCACCGGCAAAATCCTGGACCATGTATAGTTCATCTCCTTTTTCGACCAACTGGTCAAATGCTTTCATTTCATCGAGAAGGGGTCCTATCAAAGCGAGTTGTTTTGCCGGGTATTCTTCTTCAGGCCTGGCATCAGCTGCTCTCTGGTACTCATCGCGGGCACTTTCATAGAATTTCAAACTGTATAGTCTGTCAGCATTCGCTATGATCAGGTCATAATCCTGCTTTGTTTGCTCATATTGCACTTTTGTTACATGCAGCATCGCAATTTTCTCAGGCAGTGTCTGATCACCCGGAGCAAGTTCAAGGGCCTTCTCATACTGGGCAATGGCTTCATCGTATTTTTTGTACTTTTCGAACCGTTCCGCCCGATAAATCGCATCATCAAAGGCAACCTGAATCTTTCTCTCTTCAGCCCTGATCCCTTCAATCTCTTTGATCTTTTGCTTTGGGTATCCTTCAGCCGGAACCATTTTGGCAGCCTCCATGTACCTGAGCTCTGCCTGGTCATAATCACGCGACCAGAATAATTGGTCAGCCTGGCCAATGATCGCGGAATACTCCTCCATGACCATCATCTGGTCACGCAGTTTTTTCAGCACCTTATCCAGCTGTGTTTTCGGATAGGCTTCATTGGGTCTGATCCTGAGGGCATACTCATAGGATGTTTTGGCCTTTATAAAATCTCCCGACGCGTAATAGCTGTCAGCCTGTTTGATGATGGAAGCATAGTCGGTGCCCTGATCACTTTGTGCCAGGGAAGGAATAGTACTGCACAGCAAAAAAGCACAGAATAGCATGAAAGACAAAGGTTTTAGAAGTCCCATATCATCAATGTAAAAACAATATTTTTTTATATGGAGATATTCAAACGTTAGGATTTACGAAATATTTTTGAAATGGTTAGATCCGGATGATCCCATCCCTGATGGTTAATTTTCTATCGGCCATGTCGGCAAGTTCTAAGTTGTGAGTCACGATAATGAAGGTCTGGTCCATTGAATCTCTCAATTTAAAAAACAGGTTGTGGAGTTCAATGGCTGATGCCGAATCAAGATTTCCTGAAGGCTCGTCGGCCAGAATTACATCCGGATTATTGATCAGAGCCCGGGCCACTGCAACTCTTTGCTGCTCTCCGCCTGAAAGCGCTGAAGGTTTATGATCAAGGCGATCGGAAAGCCGCAATTGCGAAAGAAGGTTTTTTGCCAAAGAGATGGCCTCTTTCCGTCTCACTCCTGCAATATATGCCGGAATACAAACATTCTCAAGCGCAGTAAATTCGGGAAGCAAATGATGAAATTGAAACACAAAACCTATATGCGTGTTTCTGAATTCTGAGAGTTTATTGTCATCAAGTTTACTGATCTCTTTGCCATTGAATAATATCCTGCCCTGACTGGCCTTATCAAGCGTTCCGATGATATGCAGCAATGTGGATTTTCCGGCGCCCGACGCACCGACAATGGAGACAATTTCTCCCTTCGAAACCTCAAGGTCAATGCCTTTTAATACCTCCAGCCCGCCAAAGGATTTGTGAATATTTTCTGCACGGATCATGCTGATAAAATGAGGGGCAAAGATATAATATTTATCTTTGAGCATTAGAATTTTGAACCATTTCAGATATGGCAACAATCCTCATCATTGATGACGAGCGCAGCATCAGAAACACTCTCACCGACATTCTGGCCAATGAAAAGTACGAAGTCGACCAGGCAGAAAACGGACCAGAGGCGCTTGAAAAGATCAAACAAAATATCTACGACGTCATACTCTGCGATATTAAAATGCCAATGATGGATGGACTGGAGGTACTTGTGAAGGCCTTGCAGATCACCGAGGCACCCATCATCATGATCTCAGGACATGGCACCATTGAAACGGCTGTTGAAGCGATCAAAAAAGGGGCATATGATTACATCGAAAAACCACCCGACCTCAATCGCCTGTTGATCACCATCCGCAATGCACTGGATAAATCAACGCTGATGGTTGAAACGAAAAACCTGAAAAAACAGGTCAGCCAGCAATGGGAAATGGTGGGAGAGTCAGAATCGCTTGCCAATATCAAAGAGATGATCGAACGTGTTGCGCCAACGGATGCCCGTGTGCTGATCACCGGTGAAAATGGCACAGGAAAGGAGCTTGTCGCCCGCTGGCTGCATGAGAAAAGCCACCGTGCACATGCTCCCTTTATCGAGGTAAATTGTGCAGCAATCCCCTCAGAATTAATCGAAAGCCAGCTTTTTGGCCATGAAAAAGGGTCTTTTACCTCCGCTATCAAACAACGCAAAGGCGACTTTGAACAGGCACACGGCGGAACAATATTTCTTGATGAGATCGGCGACATGAGTCTTTCTGCACAGGCAAAAGTTCTCCGGGCACTCCAGGAAAACAAGATCACACGCGTGGGAGGTGAAAAAGATATTCCGGTAAACGTACGGGTCATCGCAGCTACCAATAAAAACCTGAAAGAAGAGATTTTAAAGGAGAAATTCAGGGAAGACCTTTACCACCGGCTAAGCGTGATCCTGATCAACGTCCCTCCCCTGCGCGAACGAACAGATGATATCCCGTTACTCGTGAACCATTTTATGACTCAGATCTGTATGACCAATGGCAAGCCCAGGCTTTCGGTGGAGGATGACGCGATCACGGAACTTCAGAAAATGCCCTGGACCGGTAATATCAGAGAGTTGAGAAATGTGGTGGAGCGGCTCGCAATCCTTTGTGACAATACCGTTACACTGGATGATGTCGTGAAGTTTGCTCAACCACTCATGGTGAGAAAAGGAGAATAAAATCCGGCGTTTATGGTTCCGGGCTGTAGTCTGCAAAATATTAAACATCAATGCATTTTGTTTCATCAGTCATTGGTCATAAATATTTCATCAATAGTCTTTTTAAACCTTAAAAATTAAAAAATGAAAAACCTGCTTTCGTTTGCTTTGATTTTATCTTCCTTCCTCATGGCAACAGCGCAGACCGGATTCGAAATAAACAGAGTCACCGAAGCACCTGCCGGAAAAATCAACGGAGTTGAAAAAAAAGTTTATCCCCTTGCGACTGATCAAATGTTGATTGATTTTGATTCGTTAAATATGTCTTACGCAGGAGGTTGGTCGCTGGGGCAAAGTTTTTCTATTGCTTCCAGTCCAACCGGTGACACGGTTTTCATCGGCTCAGGAGCAGGAGTCATTATAATGGATGCATCAGACCCATACAACCCTGTGAAACTTTCGGAGGTGAATGCACGGGGGCTTGTGGATGCCATATTCTATCCAGCGCAGGAACAGCGCCTCTATCTGGCTGCTTACTTTTCGGGTCTCGAGGTTTGGGACCTGTCAGATATTTCCAGTCCTCATAAACTAAGCCGGATAGGAACATCCGGCCTGCCCCGCGGAGGAGTGTATGTTCCGCCATCCGATTTACCGGGGAACAGCCATGCCTTTCTGGTGACCGTTGCCAATGGTATTGACGTTTTTGAAGTGGATGCCGCAGGAACCCCATTGTACATTAACAATCAGAATTTCACCGGAATAAGCAACCTTGTCTGGAATTCCTGCGGAACAGGTGATATGCTCTTCCTTGCAGCCGGAAACGGAGGCACTCATGCTATTGATATCTCAGTTCCTGCGGCGCTGTCACAGGCTTTTTCAATTGCCGGAAATTCCACAAGTCTGAAGGCTATGAACAACCAGCTGTTTATCGTGAATTATGCTTATGGTTTATGGATTTACAATTACAGCTCCCTGCCCGCAACCCTCACTGGTCAGCTCCCGGTAAACGGCTTCCCCTATAGGGTCAGTCTCGCAAACAACTATGCCTATATAGCCAACTCAACAACCAATTCCGGAGGAGGGATCAACATTATTGATGCCAGTAATCCGTCTGAGCCCACGCAGATTGCGGACTACCCGGGCTATCAGACTTACGTTGCCGGCAATTCAACCGCAGTTTTTTCAACGGGTGGAACCGAGGGGTGTCTGATGCTTGATGTGACAGATCCGGAAGACCCTCTGTTTGCAAAGGCATTTCCTTTGCCTTTATCAACAAACGATATTGCAGTTAAGGGTAATTATGCCTACACGGGCAACAACGGCTTCAGGGTTTTTGATATATCCGACAAGAGTAAACCTGTTCAGGTGGGCTACCACGAAACCTCCGGAGACCTTGTCAAAGTGTCTGGAAATCTGGCTGTTTTCTGTCCCAAAAGTATGGGTGCCAATAACAAGGTCAATTTCATGGATATTTCAGATCCGCAAAATCCGCAATACATTAGTCACTATAATGCTCCGGTCATGACCTACGACCTTGACCTGAAGAGCCATTACGCCTATGTAGCAACCTGGTGGGGAGGTATCCGGGTCATAGATTTTTCTGAACCACAGAACCCTGTATTAACCGCCCATGTTATGGGTTGGACGAGCGGGGCAATTCCCGGGGAAGATTGGTTTTATTGCCAGGCTCTGGATGTCGACGGAGATTTTCTTTATGCAGTGGATTACGGTCCCTTTGCCAATGACGATACCAGGGGATTGTACGTATTTGACATTTCGAACCCGGCAGTACCCTTGAAGATCAAGCGATTTGAAGGCTTTGCAGGAACTCCTTATGACATTGAAGTCTCAAATGGCTACGCTTACCTCGCTGATAGTGATGGAGGCCTTTCCATCATATCTGTTATGGATCCTGTCAATCCCATTCAAAGTTCTTACTTGCCGCTGGAAGATGTTGCGTATGCTGTGGATGTTTTTGGTTCGTATGCCTTTGTAGCCAACTACATCAACGGCGGGGTGCAGGTAATCAATGTGTCAGTTCCCTCCATGCCTTCTATTGCCGGTTTTTATAAGCGAACCGGGTGTTTTGCACTGAATGTAACCTATGATGCAGGACATGTATTTGTAGCCGACGGACCGGCCGGCATCCAGATCTATAACTTTGACCTGCTATCAGGAACAGAGCATCAGTCAGCAATTCAGGTCATTCCGATTAATCTGTTTCCAAACCCTGCAAAAGAAATGGTTTATTTCCAGTGTGAAGGATTGTCATCATCCATTGCGTTTATTGAATTGTACGACATCAAAGGCATGATCATCCACCAGCAACAAATCCATGCAATCAACGGAAAGATTACAGGATCAATCAATGCCATGGAAATACCCGGAGGAGTCTACTTTTTGCGTATTTCAGATGAAAATTCAACATTAACCCGCAAGCTCATCATTCATTGAAATTCATAATCACCCTCTAAAAATCAAAAGAAATGAAAACAATTAGATTTTGGGTCACATTGATGCTGTGCATCCCACTTGTTTCAAGAAGCCAAACAAATGAATGGATATCGGATCCGGAGTAGGGCTTTGAGTTCCAGGTTCCGGAAAACTGGATTTACGAAAAAGATTATACCGGTGCCGCACTGGCTAATGCCAATATAGAAGGGATAATCCTTGTGATCCCATCGGAACCTGCAACAATGAATGATATCAGGAATCAAATGAATGAAGGCATTCAGGAAGAGGACACGATGCTTACGCGAATAGAAGATCTTCAAAATCTGAGTGAAACCAAGATAGCGGGCTTTTATTCAGGCTATTACAATTACCAGGAGGTCAGGGCTTATATCATTGGCACTCATTTTCCTTTAGGCAGTGGCGCATATATCCTGGCTTTAGCACCACCTCATATCTTTAGTAATCTGCTGAAAACTGCTGCTCAGGAGATGCCGGAACCGGAGGAGCCTGGGGTACAGCAAGCCAATCAGGAAATGCCGGGAGATGGCGCATAAACGGGACTAAGACTTCAGGTGTAATTGAACTTCAATACACCAATGGAACGAGAGAAGTTTTAAATTATGAAGTTTGCGGAAATGGCTGCATCTACTTCGGCAGTATCAAATATGCTTTTGAAAAGGAAGCGGTATGTGACTGAAGAGCATGGTTTAGCCTGAAAGATCAACTGACGGTAAAATCAAAATTAAAGATATCGCATGTCCAATGACACAAAGGGCGCCACTGGCAAAACGCACCTTGTTCCGGGTTGATGATTTGTGATGTAACTTTCCCGGGTTCTGAATAACCTGCACTGCTGTTCCATTGGGCGAAGGTGCATTCTCATAGCGACAAATGCTAATTCACAAGCAACGGGTTCTTCACCTTGTCACTGAGTAAGGCAAATTCAGCCACCTCAATCATTTGATCAACATAGTGGAAGGTCAGTCCTTCAACATATTTGCCTTTGATGTCTTCAATGTCTTTCTGATTCTCAACAGATAAAACAATGTCGGTAATCCTGGCCCGCTTGGCAGCCAGAATTTTTTCCTTTACGCCGCCTACAGGCAGGACTTTTCCCCTGAGTGTGATCTCACCTGTCATGGCCAGCTTTTGCCTTACTTTGCGCTGGGTAAAGGCAGATGCAAGGGCTGTGAACATGGTGATGCCTGCTGAGGGTCCGTCCTTGGGTGTTGCACCTTCCGGAACATGTATGTGGACATTCCAGTTTTTGAAAATATCCGGGTCAAGATTTAAAGCAGGAGCATGCGACTTTAGATATTCATAAGCTATGGTGGCCGATTCCTTCATCACGTCGCCAAGATTTCCTGTAAGTGTAAGAATGCCTTTGCCCTTACTCAGACTCACTTCAACGAACATTATCTCTCCACCCACTGCAGTCCATGCAAGACCGGTCACAACACCGGGCACCTCATTCGACAATTCTCTCTCCCTCTGGAATCGTGGAGGCCCCAGTGCGTTGATCAAATCCTCAACTACAACACGCTTGTTGTATTCTTTTTGATCAATGATAAATTTCACCTTCTTACGGATGATCGTTGCAATATTCTTTTCGAGCATCCTTACGCCGGCTTCACGGGTATAGTCTTCAATGATCTTTTCTATGGTCTTCACAGGGAACCTCAACTGATTGCTCTTCACCCCATGTTCTTTCAGCTGCTTTGGGATCAGATGCCTTTTTGCGATCTCAACCTTCTCTTCCAGCAGGTATCCACTGATATTGATCACCTCCATCCGGTCGACCAGCGCAGGGTGAATGGTGCTTAGTGTATTTGCAGTAGCAATAAACATGACCTTCGAAAGGTCGTATTCAACTTCCAGATAGTTGTCATGGAAAGCAAAATTCTGCTCCGGATCAAGGATCTCAAGCAACGCTGCCTGTGGATCACCGCTGATGTTGGCCCCGAGCACCTTGTCCACCTCATCCAGCACAAAAACAGGGTTTGAAGCTTTTACCTTCTTCAGACTTTGAATGATACGGCCAGGCATGGCTCCGATGTATGTCTTCCGGTGTCCGCGGAGTTCTGATTCATCTCTTACACCCCCCAGCGACATCCGGATATATTTCCTGTCAAGCGCGCGCGCTATACTTTTACCCAAAGATGTTTTTCCGACACCCGGAGGACCTGCAAAGCATAAAATCGGGGCTTTCAGATCATTTTTTAGTTTGATCACCGCCAGGTGTTCAACAATCCGCTCCTTTACCTTCTCAAGTCCGTAATGGTCCTCATCAAGTATCTTCTGGGCGCGGTCGAGGTCAAACTTATCGGGTGTAAACTCATTCCAGGGCAGATCGGCAAGGAATTCAAGATAATTTAACTGTACCGAAAAATCGGCGGCCATGCTGTTCATCCGTTGAAGCTTCGCCAATTCCTTCTCGAAGGTTTCCCTTACCTCCTTTGACCATTTCTTTTCGGATGCCTTCCTTTTTAGTTCGCTGATATCCTGTGTTCCGGGTGCATCTCCCAATTCTTCCTGAATGGTTTTCAATTGCTGGTGCAGAAAGAAATCCCGCTGCTGCTTGTCAAGGTCAACCTTCACCTTGTTCTGAATCTGATTTTTCAACTCAAGCATCTGCAGTTCTTTCGTCAAATTAGTCAATACTTTTTTGGCCCTGTCATAAAAATCGGAAACCTCCAGGAGCCGTTGTTTTTCCTTAATATCTATGTTAAGGTTGGATGAAATGAAGTTGACCAAAAAAACAGGACTCTCAATATTTTTGATGGCAAATGCTGCATCTGACGGAATGTTTGGTGATTGACGGATGATCTGTATGGAAAGATCCTTTAATGATGAGATCAGTGCATCATATTCCTTGTTTCTTTTTACATCCTCAATGGTGTTATAGGGTGCGACGCGTCCGGTAAAGTAAGGTTCGGTCTGAACCAGTTCGAGTAGCTGAAAACGTTTCTTCCCCTGGATGATCACTGTCGTATTACCATCAGGCATCTGAAGGATCTTGATGATGTTCGCAACCGTTCCGATTTCGTGTAAATCGTCCTGACCGGGCTCTTCCACATCAGCATCCTTTTGCGCAACAACCCCTATCAGTAATTTTTTCTTGTAGTTTTCCTTGATCAGCCGGATGGATTTATCCCTTCCCACTGTGATTGGGATAACCACCCCGGGAAACAGCACTGTATTTCGCAAGGGAAGAACAGGCAGTGTTTCGGGAATCTCTTCGGCATTGATCAGTACCTCATCCTCCGGTGACATCAGCGGAATAAATTCCGTTTCGGCGTCAACGAGATCAGAAAATGCAAATCTGTTTCTTATGTCAGAATTCATATCAATATAAGTCAATTTGACAGGGCAGCAGAAATAATTTCTTGCATAGCATACCCCAGGTGCCCGTGATTAAACAAGATCAGGCGATTATTCATCCTACGGATTATTTCCGTTTTTCCTGTGGTCAAATCTTATTCCAAAAAATCATAGCCGGCGATTGGTGGCAGTAATATCGAAAACCTGAACCATTATCTCTTGTTCCATTTCATCGAAGGTCTTATTTCTTCGTGCATATACAGTTTCAGCCACTGAAATGGCTTTGTTTACATCAAATATTTTGAATCCCGTGGTTCCACCCCAGGAAAAAGATGGAACAAAATTCCGCTGGAACCCTCCCCCGAATACATTGGCATTCACACCGACAACCGTTCCGGTATTGAACATGGTATTGATACCTGACTTACTGTGATCACCCATGATCAAGCCGCAAAACTGCAGACCCGTATCAATAAAAGTGGCCTTTGGATAGTTCCAGAGTTTGACATTGTCATAGGAATTTTTCAGATTGGAGGTATTGGTATCGGCACCGAGGTTACACCACTCAGCAATCACTGAATTGCCAAGGAATCCATCGTGTGCCTTATTGGAATAACCAAAAATTACTGAATTACTGATCTCTCCGCCAACTTTTGACCAGGGACCGACAGTTGTTGCCCCGTAAATCTTAGCGGCCATTTTTACAACACCATGCTCACATAATGCAAATGGTCCGCGGATGACAGAATTTTCCATGATCTCGGCATCTCTGCCCACATAGATCGGTCCTGCTGAAGCATTTAGAATAGCAAATTCAACATGAGCTCCTTTCTCAATGAAAATATTTTCAGCGGAAACAACCCTGTTGGTCTCACTTAACCTGATACTTTTTCGTCCCCTGGTGATCAGCTTAAAATCTTCACGAATGGCCTCATCATTATACCTGAAAACATCCCAGGGATCGTTCAGTTTGATAAACCTGGCTTCTGTTTCAATCTCATCAATCCCCGAAAGATCCATGTCTCCTGATTCATCAAGGTCATCCGATTTTAAATGAAATGCAATGATTGAATCGGTTGATACAAGTGTCTGGTTCGGCATTAATTCCCTGATCTCCCTGACTAATTCCGGTGTTGGGCAGATGGAACCGTTGATCAATATATTGTCATCCTCCTTCACAATTGGGTACTTCTGGCTCAGATACTCTTCAGTAAGGGTTGATGTTTTTGATTGCAGGTATTTCTCCCATTTCTCACGTATTGTAAGAATTCCGACCCTAATCTCAGAAACAGGCCTCATAAAAGTGAGGGGGAGTAAGTTGTTCCGGCTTTGATCGTCAAAAAGAATGTAATTCATATGAAACGCTAAACGATTGTGATGTTAAAAAATTCGAGACAAGTATACGAATTTTTTCTACTTCTGTTAGGTTTTGATAAAAAGAAAAAAACCCTTTCCTCTCGTGAGCAAAGGGTTATTGATTAACCTTAAAATCAGCGAATTACTGTTGTTTTCTCTGATCGTAATGCTTTTGATACCGGTTTTTAAACTTATCAACCCGACCAGCAGTGTCAACAAATTTCATCTTTCCGGTGAAAAATGGGTGGGATGTATGTGAAATTTCAAGCTTGATCAGGGGATATTCTTTGCCATCCTCCCATTTGATTGTTTCTTTCGATTTGGCAGTTGAACGGGTAATAAAGGCATAGTCGTTTGACATGTCTTTAAAAACCACCATGTTATAATCTTTAGGATGAATATCTTTTTTCATTCTGTTTGCATTTATTTTTGGGAGTGCAAAAGTACACTCAAAAAATTAAAAAACAAATGAAATATAAAAAAATTAATTGATAAAGAAATGAAAGTAGAGTATTCCCAGCAGAGATACGAGAATGATCGCGATGATGACATAGATCTGAAACCGGATAATTGATTTGCTTTTGGCCTTTCGTTCATTTTCATCAGAAATTTTTCTGAGCAGGTGTCTGATCCTGATAAAGGCCGTGTCTCCTTTTACGATGTAGTCATAAGCGCCGTTTCTCATTGTATCAACTGCAATGTTCACATCATCAGATGCCGTCAGGAATATCACCTGTGTGTCAGGGAACCGGTCTTTTACTTTTTTCAAAACATCCATTCCCGTGTAATCCTTCTCCAGAAAATAATCAAGGAGCGCAATATCTGGCTTTTGGTTCAGGCTGTGGATGGCTTCTTTTCCGGTACTGTAAGACCTGATGTTCTTATATCCCATTTTTTCAAGTTCCTTGATAATGAGATTCAGATATAAGATATCATCTTCTACAACAAAAATGGTTTCTGGTCTCTCCATTGTTTATTTGAATTGATTAAACTTCCATAAATTCGGTTTTTCCGGCTGGTTTAACGCACTATCATTAGCTTTTTCATGATTATCACTTCGGTTGACGCGAGTTCAATCATATAAATCCCTGAGGATAAATGATTGCATTCCAATTCAATGGTACTGTTTGTATAACCTATGGAGCAATGATGGAATGCTTTTCCTTTCAAATCATAAATTGTAACCTGAAAATCTGATGGGACAAATGTACTAAAATCAATTGTGAATTTACCTCCTGAAGGGTTCGGAAAGATGTTAACAGCTTTATTGACAATCACCGGTGGTCCTGCATATACTCCGGAGAGACCATTGAGGGTTGTTACGCCGGTGTTATCCGGATCGAGCCATGGTTTTAACCGGAGTGTATCCACCTGCCCGTTCAACAGCCAGTGATAGGAGAATTTACCATAGAAATCGGGTTTGTCAGGGCCAAGATTTCCTGAATATTCACAAGCAGCGAGTCCACCGGTGAGGGTTCCAATGATCCGGCCACTGTCATTAAGCAAAGGTGACCCGGACGACCCGCCTTCGGTAACACCCCAGCCGTTGGGTGTCTCGCTCCAGATGACCCGCCAATGCGAAGGCAGACCATTTCCACCCCACCCGGAGGTTTCGAGCGGCGTTGTGAAGGTTGATATCTTTTTGATGTCACCATCCGGGTGATGGATAGTAACTCCCGAACTTTCGGCAATGTTTTCAATGCTCCATCCAAGAAACAAAACATCCTTGTCCTCCGGAATTTCATCGATCAATTTCACCAGGTAAAAATCAGAACCTGTTGATCCCCTGTTTCCTCCCTGGGCAATCCGGATGGCTCCTGTCAGGGAATAAGCACCGATAGCCGGACCGGTTGATTCGCAAAAGGCGCCTTCGTGGCTGAAGCGAAAAATCCATTGCTCCAGGTCTGCCGCCGATGCATATTGTCCCGCCTGATAAGCACAGTGATCGGCTGTGAGCAGATAAGGTGTGTGATCGTTACGGGTGTTATTGATCAGAGACCCTGTACACCAGTATGAACCACCACCTACTTTTACCTGAATTCTGACCACACCCCTTTTTACCTGCTGCCAGTTATCTCCCTCAGGCGAGCAATTGATGTTTACTTCGCAAAAATCACTGCCTGCAATACCCTTTTGAGGTTTCTGTCCGATGTGGCGGTAAGCATAAACAACCTCTGCAATGTTAAAAAAGAATCCTGCATTCACTTTTTCAGGCACAAAAAGTTCAACAATGACAAATTCACCGTCCATCAGGTCTGTTGCAAACAATCCGCCTGGTCTGTTGTTCAGGTTGGTAAAAGCACCCAATACCTGCTCCCGTTGTTCATCATACAAAAAAAGTTCGCACCCCTCCGGTAGGTAAAAGTCCGTGAAGTGCAAACCAACAGCAAGGGCATATTCCACCCTGAGTTTCAACCGCCAGATCCGGCTTCCGTTATTAAAAAAACTCCAGGTTCCGCTGTTTTGCAGGCTCAGGTTCACCGGAAGATGCACAGCGAACCGCTGAGGTAAACCCTCCTTATCGGCTTCTACATCTTCAGCATGCAAAATTTTTTGATCAGGCGGGGATACCAGTACTTCATGGAAAACATCATTTATTCCCTCTGCATAAAAACTAACAGGAAAACCTCCCTGGTTCAATTGTGCATAAATGACAGAAGATGTTCCGAAGGAAAATATGTAGCAGCTGATGAGGAGAAACCTGTACATCTATTTGAGTGTGTTAGCAGTATGTAATTTTTAGCCTGTTCAAAAGAATCCAAAAGTATAAAAAAACAGGAAACGAAAAACAATACTACGAACGAACGGGAGTTTGGTTTACCTAAATAATAGTAATTTTGCCCGGCTCCAAAAATTGAGAAATGTTAGAAAAATTAAGCGGTCTATACAATCGATTTAAGAATATTGAGGAACAGATGAACCATCCGGAAGTGATGGCCGACATGAAAAAGTTCATCAAGCTGAACAAGGATTACAAAGAACTTCAGCCCATTGTTTTTGCTTACAAAGAATACAAAAATGTTCTCGACAACATAGCTTCAGCCAAAGAGATCCTGAAGAAAGAGAAGGATGAGGAATTCAGGGAGATGGCGAAAGTTGAACTGGCCGAATTAAACGAAAGGCGTGATGACCTTGAAGAGAAAATCAGGTTGATGCTGATTCCTAAAGACCCTCAGGATGAGAAAAATGCCATTGTGGAGATCAGGGCAGGAACCGGTGGTGATGAAGCAAGCCTTTTTGCTGGTGACCTTTACCGGATGTATACCAAATACTGCGAAACTAAAAACTGGAAAATAGACCTGATTGATTTTACCGAGGGAACTGCCGGCGGGTTTAAAGAGATTATTTTCGATGTCAGTGGTGACGACGTTTACGGGCAATTGAAATATGAATCAGGGGTCCATCGAGTTCAGCGTGTTCCCAAAACCGAAACCCAGGGAAGGGTTCATACTTCAGCAGCATCCGTGGTAGTACTTCCTGAAGCAGAAGAGGTGGATGTCGAGGTCAGCATGAATGATATCCGAAAAGATACCTTTTGTTCCTCAGGGCCCGGGGGGCAATCGGTCAATACAACGTACTCCGCCATCAGGCTGACCCAT
>JBLRXC010000077.1:0-13708 GCA_047920975.1 Bacteroidales bacterium
GGATTTCAATATACCCGACCTGGCAGAAATGCAACATGAGATCGAGCAATTACAATCCATTAAAAACCATGCACTTAAAAATCAACCAGCTTATGTTGACTGATCACTCTACAAAAAAAATTCAGTCGTCACTGGCAGGTTATTGCCGAACAGGTATCCCGGATAGCATAGTGGAGTATGTTCATCCTGAGCGGGTGAAGCATTATCGACGGCTTGTTTTCAATATTATCAACGATTCGCTGCAGTCGGCCTACCCGCTCATACATCAACTCCTGGGCGAGACTGTATGGAAAGAGACGGTCAATGCATTCTTCTCCAAACACCCTTGTCAGTCGCCACAGGTTTGGACCATGCCGCGTGAGTTCATGGAATACCTGATAGAGACCGGCGACCCTTTGCTGACATCATACCCTTTTTTATCCGAACTCCTTCTGATGGAATGGACTGAAGTGGAGCTGTTTATGATGGAGGATACAATGACTCCGGATCACAAACACAGCCTGGATGAAGATGGCGCATTGGTTCTCAATCCGGAGTTTGTGCTCCATTCATTTCGCTATCCCGTTCATCTCAAAAATGCAGGCGAAATTAAGGAAAGCGACACGGGTCAATACTACCTGGTGATGCATCGCCATCCTGAAGAAGGTAAGGTGATCTTCACCGATATTTCCCCCTTTTATGCGCGTTTGATAGAGATCTTATCAAATCAACCTTTGTATCTCAAACAACTGGCAGAGATAACCTGCCAGGAATTCAAAATAAGGCCCGAGCAGGAGATCATGAACCTCACGAAGATTTTTATAGAAAGGTTATTTCATAACGGTTTAATCCTGGGGACATCGAAATCCGAAGTGTGAAATGGATTGTCCTTAAGCGGCTTATTAATTTTCTGTCAATTCAGGTTTAATTCACCATGTTCACTCAAATCCCATAACAACAGTCAGCCTTTGACAAGCTGCTGCAGTTTATCAAAGGTGGTTCCGTGCTTTGTTATGTGAGAAAATATTGCATCTGAAAGACCGTCTATATCATTGATTTGGGTTCGATGCTCTCCAACTCACAGCCCGTCTCCTGCTTAATTAGTTTTGGCGTTGGCAAACTGATTGACGACCTGCTGAAGAAAGCAAGGAAAGCCGGGCTTTAAAAAAATGTCCACCGGACATTTTTTAGTGAAGGAGCCAGACTCTGGGATTGGATTAGTCATGAACGAAGTTATATTTTTATTTTTGGTGATTACAAACCATGAGTCTATGAAACTATAACAATACACCAGGTGATAATTTGTTGTCCGCACACTGAAGAAATCCAATATAAATGTTGTTTGCAAACAACAAACTCGAAAAATTTATTCAAATGAACGGCCAAAACATTGACCCTGACCTATTTTGGTGAAAACTACTGATTATGTGATAAATTCTAAAATCAAAAATCGTTAATCCTTGTTCGATATTAAATAATAATCTTCATACAAGTAGTTTATAGGCAAACCCTAATTAACTTGCCCGTCACTTGTCTTCGCTCAGAAAATGTTCACTTTTTTCTGACCGGCGTTACCATTCGGAGTGAAGTTCTGCCGGCATCAAAATTTCCTATCTTTGCCGCAATTCATAAATAAAAAAACATCATGTCATACGATCATGAAAAGTTTGCCGGCGAAGGACTGACTTACGATGATGTCCTGCTTGAACCGGCGTTTTCGCAGGTACTTCCCAGGGAAGTAGATACGTCTACCTATTTCACTAAAAAGATAACACTGAATATTCCGGTGGTCTCGGCAGCCATGGATACGGTTACCGAACACACGATGGCCATTGCCATGGCTCAGGAGGGTGGCATCGGGGTGATCCATAAAAATATGTCCATTGAAGACCAGGCCAATGAGGTTCGCAAGGTGAAAAGAGCCGAGAACGGGATGATCATCGACCCCATTATCATCAGACGCAATGCCTTTGTGAAAGATGCGCTTGACCTCATGAAGGAGTACGGAATTGGGGGAATACCGGTACTCGACAAAAGCGATAAACTGGTAGGTATTGTCACCAACAGGGATCTTCGCTTTGAAAAGAACCCTGACAAAAGCATAGAGGAGGTGATGACCAAAAAAGGGCTGATCACCACTACCGAATTCACTGATTTTGAGAAAGCCGCCGATATTTTACAGGAACACAAGATTGAAAAACTTCCGGTTGTGGATCAGGATTATAAGCTGATTGGCCTGATCACTTATAAAGACATCATCAAGATCAAAGAGCGGCCAAATGCCTGCAAGGATGAGCGGGGAAGATTGCGGGTGGCTGCTGCTGTGGGTGTTTCGCGCGACACGATCGACAGGGTCAGGGCGCTGGTGGATGCCCAGGTGGATGCTGTTGTGATTGATACAGCCCATGGCCATTCAGAAGGCGTGATGAAAATGGCTAAACTGGTCAAAAAGACCTTTCCTGATCTGGAACTGGTTGTTGGCAATGTGGGGACGGCCGAAGCTGGCAAGGCGCTTGCCAAATTGGGTGTGGATGCAGTGAAGGTGGGGATCGGACCGGGTTCGATCTGTACGACCAGGATCATCGCTGGCGTCGGAATACCTCAGTTGACGGCCATCTATGAAGTATCCAGAGGTTTAGCCGGGAGCGGTATACCCATCATTGCCGATGGCGGGATCCGGTACACAGGCGATATTGTTAAAGCCATTGCAGCCGGTGCCCATTCCATCATGGCCGGTTCGCTCTTCGCCGGTGTGGATGAATCGCCCGGTGAAACCATCATTCTTGAGGGCAGAAAATATAAAACATACAGGGGCATGGGATCCATTGAAGCGATGCAAAAAGGCTCCAAAGACCGCTATTTCCAGGATGTGGAGGATGATATCAAAAAACTTGTGCCCGAAGGGATCGTAGGAAGAGTCCCGTTCAAGGGCGGTCTCTCGGAAGTGATCCATCAGATGGTCGGTGGATTGCACGCAGGAATGGGTTATACAGGTTCCGGAAACATTGAACAGCTTCAGAAGGCACGCTTTATCAAGATCACACCGGCAGGCGTGATCGAAAGCCATCCGCACGACATCACCATTACCCGAGAAGCACCGAACTACAGCCGGTAGCAGGATTGATTTCACCGGATATAAATGATGAAAGGTGATGTTAAAAAAACCAAAAAAAGGTTTTAAATGAATCCTCACGTCAGATTTTATGATTAATAGGCTATCTTTGCCCGCTGAAATTGAGTCAAAAATAACCTGAATTAAAAATGAATATGATGAATTTGAAGTGTTTCATTGCCGGGTTGGCAGTTCTGTTTGTTTTTCATCTGCCGGCACAGGATAATCGCACCCTGGTCACAATCGATGGCGAAGATATCAAGGTGGATGAATTCATGTATGTTTTCAGGAAAAACAATCCGCAGGGAGAAAAGCCGGATAAAAAATCACTGGAAGAATACCTTGAGCTTTTCATCAACTTTAAACTGAAGGTCAGGGAAGCGGAAAGTCTTGGTATGGATACGGTGAAGTCGTTTCAGGGGGAACTCTCGGGGTACCGCAGGCAACTGGCTGATCCCTATTTCGTGAATGAGAAGATCATAGATGAATTGCTTGCCGAAGCCTATGAAAGAAAGAAGCATGACCTCAGGGCAAGCCATATTTTGTTCAGGGTGGGACCCAATGCCATGCCTGAGGATACATTGAAGGCATATGAAAATGCAATCCTTGCGTTGAACCGGATCAAAAAAGGTGAGTCATTCAAAAAGGTTGCGATGGAAGTCTCTGAAGACCCCTCAGCCCGGGACCGTGACAATCCGAGAGGTGGGCGTAAAATCCCCGGAAATGGAGGAGATTTGGGATACTTCAGCGTATTTGACATGGTTTATCCCTTCGAAGATGGAGCCTACAATACTCCATTGGGTGAGGTTTCAAAACCGGTGAGGTCCGACTTCGGGTACCATATCATCAAGGTAACCGATCGTATCCCCACTCAGGGTTCAATTGAGGCAGCTCACCTGTTTCTTCAGATGCCTGACACAGCATCATCACAAGATTCAGCAAGGGTCAGGGACCTGGCATTTGGGCTCAGTGAACGGTTGAAAGCAGGCGAAGATTTTGACGCACTGGTGAAAGAATATTCCGACGACAAAGGGTCGGCTTCAAGAGGCGGTCAGCTTCCGCAATTCAATGTAAACCGGATGGTGCCTGAATTTATAGAGGCCATCAGCAAAATGGATGAACCGGGAAGTATATCCGAACCGGTTCTCACAAGCTATGGCTGGCATATTATCAGACTGATTAGTAAATCAGGATTGCAGCCTTTTGATGAAATCAAAGATGAGTTGCAAAAAAGACTTGAAAAAGATAAACGCGCACAGAAAAGCACTGAAATTGTACTGCAGGATATCAAAAAAGAGTATGGTTACACAGAGCATCCGAAGGCACTTCAGAAAATATTTGAGCTGGTTGATTCTTCGCTTTACAAAGGCGAATGGAAGATACCGGAGGGTCAGAAACTTACCAAACCGGTCATCACCCTGGGCAATACAAATTACACGCAACTCGACTTTGCCGAATTTATAGAAAACCGGCAAATGATTCCACAGGGTGAAAAGATCAATGAATATATCAATCAGCTTTTTAAAGAGTTCTCCGACGAGAAGTGCCGGGCGTATGAAGATGCCAGGCTTGAATCCAAATATCCTGAGTTCAGGGCTGTGGTGAGAGAGTACCGCGACGGAATCCTGCTGTTTGAACTGACCAATGAGAAGATATGGTCATTTGCGGGCAAAGATACCGTGGGCCTGATGGATTTTCATGAACGGCACAAGAATGATTTTATGTGGGATAACCGGCTTGATGCTTCTAAGGTAACTGTTCTTGATGAGACCCGGACCGATGAAATCAAAACCCTTGTCAGGGAAGGAAAAACCGGTGAGGAAATCATCGAAATAATCAATACCGGCGGAAATGAGGTTGTGAGAATAGAGCGGAAAAAATACCAGAAGGGTGACAATGACCTGATTGACTCCATCAAATGGAAAAAGGGTGTTAATGAAGACCTTTCGGAAAAAGGGAGACCTGTGGTTATCATCGTTCATGATCAGGTTCCGCCTGAACCCAAGACATTCAATGAAGCCCGCGGACTCATCATTGCCGGATATCAGGAAGAACTTGAACAGGATTGGATTGAGGAACTGAGGACCAAATATCCGGTAGTTGTTCATGAGGATGTTCTGATAACGTTGACTAACAATTAAACTTTCAGGGTTGAGATTTATTTTTTGGCTTCTTTCATTGCTCCTCCTCCAGGCATGTTTTGATGCTTCCAAAAGAGAAGGAAGCGTCCTGGCAAGGGTGCATAACGAATATCTTTATGAATCGGATATGACCCTGAAGATCCCTCCAGGTACAAGTCCGACCGATAGTATTGCACTGGTCAGGAATTATGTGAACAATTGGGTGATGGAAAAACTGGTGCTGCGTAAAGCCGAACGGAACCTGAAGGATGAGGATAAAAAATTTGAGAACCAGCTGAGGGATTACCGCAATTCGTTGCTCATTTTTCAGTATGAGTCACGGCTGGTTGAACAACGACTTGATACAGTGATTCCGGACGAAGAGGCTGAGGCTTATTACAACCAGAATATTGGCAATTTTCAATTGAAAAATAATATTGTGAAGGTCTATTATGCCAGGTTTGAAAAGGCTGACCCCAATCTTGCCAAAATCAGACGGTTTTTTTATGCTGACATACCCGAGGGCAGGGACTCTCTGGAAGTATACATTGAAAAGTATTCTGATCTTTATTTCCTGAATGACGAAGTATGGGTGCTCTTTGACGATGTTCTCAGGTTGATTCCCATCATCACCTACAATAAAGAGGCATATTTGCAGAATCACCGGAAAATAGATGTTGTTGAAGACGATTACATCTACTTTGTTTGTTTTACCGATTTTATGATCAAGGATGGAGTATCACCTCTGAGTTTTGAACAGGAAAAGATCAGGCAGATTCTCATCAATCAGCGCAGGCTGAATATCATCAGGGATATGCGACAAGAGGTTTTTCAGACCGCTACAGAAAAAAATGAGTTTGATATTTTCTAGTGGTTCAAATACTTTTTGAATCGTCCCGTTGTTTAAATACAATATTTCTATGAACAATATCATATCCGGTATATTGCTGAAGCCAACAAACGGATTTTATGCGGGATTGTGGGTTTTGGCATTTCTTTCAGGTGGAATCACAACGGTGAACGCCCAGACTGTTGAACCTGAAGGTGTGGTGATCGACCAGGTAATAGCCGTGGTCGGCAGTCATGTGGTGTTGCTTTCCGATATTGAGGCGCAGTTTCTGCAGTTTAAGTCGCAGGCAAACCCTAACATGACAGAAAAGGAGATGAAATGTGAATTGCTGGAAAATATGGTTTATCAGAAACTTTTGCTCAATCAGGCTGAACTTGATAGTGTTGAGGTATCTGATGCACAGGTTGAATCTGAGCTTGATCGCAGGCTGAGGTACTACATCTCCATGCTGGGTTCGAAAGAGAAATTTGAAGAGTTTTATCAGAAGTCGGTGATGGAATTTAAGGAGGAGCTTCGTGAGCAGGTCAGAGAGTTAATGATGGTTGAGTCGGTCCAGCAAACGCTTACCGGTGATGTGAAGATTACACCTACGGAAATCAGATCATTTTTTAAAAGTATTCCGCCAGACAGCCTTCCCTTCATAAATTCTGAGGTCAGGTTGGCACAGATTGTCAAGTTGCCACCAATCAATCCTGAGGAGATCGAACGTGTCAAAAACAAATTACAGGAATTCAGATTCAGGGTGCTGGGTGGTGAAAATTTTGCTACCCTGGCCATTTTGTATTCTGAGGATCCCGGAAGTGCCAAGCAGGGAGGGGAGCTGGGTATGTTCGGGCGTGGTGAGATGTATCCCGAATTTGAAGCTGTAGCTTTTGCCCTGGAGAAAGGAGAGGTTTCGGAGATTGTCAAAACCGATGCAGGTTACCACATCCTGCAATTGATTGAACGGCGGGGGGAATTGGCCAATGTGAGACACATTTTACTGCGGCCAAAGGTTTCAACCATGGATCTGGCCAAAGCAAAACTGGAGTTGGATAGTATAGCCGGGTTGATTGACAAGGGTGAGTACACCTTCGAGGAGGCTGTTCTGAAATTTTCAGAAGACCCAAGTAAGAACAACAACGGCTTGTTGATCAATCCCATGACCAATTCATCCATTTTTGAAGTTGACCAGCTCGATCCAAGGGTATTCTTTGTCATAGATAAACTGGAGGTGGGGGAGATGTCGGCTCCTGTTCAGTTTGTCACCAGTGATGGCAAGGATGCATACCGGATCCTTAAGTTGAATGACCGCACGGAACCTCACCAGGTCAATATGAAGCAGGATTATGATAAAATTCAGAACTGGGCCTTGGAGCAGAAAAAGCAAAAAACACTTAAAAAATGGGTGGACGATAAGGTGAAAAATACCTATCTCAAAATCAATGATGCTTATAAATCTTGTGGATTTCTGGATAATTGGGAATTGTGATGCGCGTGAACTGAATCTTTTTGTTATCGAATAATTTTTTAAATGAGCACTATGTACAAATCTGATGTTGAAGCAGTAGATGCATTTGTTGAAAAATATAATATCCTGAGGCGTGAAATTGCAAAAGTGATTGTTGGACAGGACAGGGTTGTCCAGGACGTTCTGGTTGCCATTTTCAGCAAGGGGCATGGCTTGCTGGTTGGTGTTCCCGGACTGGCCAAAACACTGCTGGTGAATACCATTTCACAGGTTCTTGGTCTGAGCTATAAGCGCATACAATTCACACCCGACCTGATGCCTTCCGATATCATCGGGACGGAAATACTTGATGAAAACCGCCATTTCAGGTTTATCCGCGGGCCTGTATTTGCCAATATTATTCTAGCCGATGAGATCAACCGGACACCACCCAAAACACAATCTGCACTTTTGGAAGCCATGCAGGAGAAAGCAGTGACGGTGGCTGGTGAGCGTTATACGTTACAGGAACCTTTTTTTGTATTGGCTACCCAGAATCCGATAGAGCAGGAGGGAACCTATCCTTTACCTGAAGCGCAACTTGACAGGTTCATGTTTAATATCCTGTTGGATTATCCTTCATTCCGCGAGGAGATAGATGTGGTGAAAACTACAACAGCCGAGGACAGGCCTGCACCTGAGGTGGTCATTGGATCGGATGAGATCATATTTTTTCAGAACCTGATCAGACGGATTCCTGTTCCCGACAATGTGTTCGAATATGCTGTTAAACTTGTCTCACGAACCCGTCCCGGGATCAACGGCTCTCACCCCTGGGCCAATGATTTTCTTACATGGGGTGCAGGTCCCAGAGCATCACAGTACCTGATCATCGGTGCAAAATGCCATGGAGCTATTCACGGAAAGTACTCGCCCGACATTGAGGATGTCAACGCTGTTGCCTCAACCGTATTGCGACATCGTATCGTGCTCAATTACAAAGCCGAAGCAGAAGGTATTAAAGCCGATGATGTGGTGAAAGAGTTGTTAAAACTGGAATAACCGATGATATGGTCGCTGTATGTTTTGATTTTGTGTTGAAAATTAGTTACAAAAACGAGATCAATGATTGACCTGAAAACAAGTTACCTCGGGTTATCCCTAAAAAATCCAATAATTGTAGGTAGTTCCGGACTTACTGATTCACCCGAAAAAGTTCAGAGACTGGAAGAGAACGGAGCAGGAGCAGTGGTACTGAAATCTATCTTTGAGGAAGAGATCACACATGAGTATGAGAAGATTTTAACAGAGGAAGTCACTGGTAATTACCGGGATGAGTTCCTTGATTATCTTGACTACCGGATCAAAGAGCAGAATATTGAAAAATATGTCAATCTTATCAGAAAGGTAAAGGCGCGGGTTCAGATTCCAGTCATTGCCAGCGTGAACTGTGTTTCACGATACGAGTGGACAACTTTTGCCAAAGAATTGGAAAATGCTGGTGCCAGTGCCCTGGAGGTGAACCTGTTCGTTCTTCCTTCCAATCTTGAAAAATCAGCTGAGGAAACAGAACGGCTTTACTTTGACGTTGTTGAACGGCTGAACGCCACCATTGCCATACCTGTTTCACTCAAGATCAGCTATTATTTTACAAATCTTGCCCAAATGATCAAAAGATTGTCGGAGACGGGTATTGCCGGACTGGTACTTTTCAACCGGTTTTATAGTCCGGATTTTGACCTTGATAAAATGGAAGTGGTTTCGACCCACGTCCTCAGTCAGCCGGATGAGCTTCCCATATCACTTCGCTGGATTGCTATTATGGCCAACCGGGTGAGTTGCGATCTGGCTGCATCAACAGGTGTCCACAGCGGTGAAGCTGTCATCAAACAATTACTGGCTGGAGCCAATGCAGTTCAGGTTGTTTCAGCCATTTATAACCATGGACCTGAAAAAATCAAGAACATGCTGACAGACATTAAAAAATGGATGACTCAAAAATCGTATACAACCATTGATGAATTTCGCGGCAAACTCAGCCAGCGTGCGGTTGGAAATCCCTCTGTATTTGAGCGCGTGCAGTTCATGAAGTATTTTAGCGACCGGGGCTAGGAAATGTCATATCCTGATAATTGATGTTGCAGTTTCAATGTCATGGCTGATCCATTAGTCTGACATCTACATGCCCTCCGCTCTGGTAAAAACAATCCTGATCGCAATCAGTGGTTGTAAAGTTCAGTTTCACTTCGTCACCGTCAATGGCAAATATAACCTTTGACCCATTCCTGTATTCGGCTTTCACCGAGTAGTAGCGGTCAGGCTTTACATCTACCCAGTAATCTTTTGAAAAAGCGGTATCCTGCCAGTCAAGCACATTCTCTTCCACATTTCCTATATAAATGGAAAGCGGAACCCGGGGGTTTTCGTCGTTGATGGTCAGCACTACATTCAGCCTGCCCCATTCTGGTTTGACCTGATAACACTGGGAACAATCAATGATGCCTCTGTTCAGGGGCTGCTCCCTTTCGCAACCTGCAATAACGAAAAAAAAGAATATCCAAAATGGGATCGCTGTCTTCATGGGTTATACATGTTTTTTCAAAGCCTTGGCTCCTGTTTAAACCTGATTTTATATTTGCTCAACCCCCACACAAAGCCCACCGAGACGCCAATCCTGTGCGGCGATGCCTTTGATGGTTTAAATTTTATGTACTCGTAGTTGAGTTTAATCTGAAGTGGCCGGTAGTCGTAGAATAAACCCGCCCTGATCAGGGGAAGCAGCCGGTTGTCGGGTTTATTGGCCGATCCCCGGAAGTTGCCGTATGTATAGGCCGCATATATCCCGGCAAACCCACCCCACCCATACCGGTAGTTGTTTCGATGGCCGTAAAAAAATTTCCCGGCACCAAGGTGAAACAGAGACCGGCTTTCCCAATACTGCACCAGGGTGTCAGCGGTCATTTCATGGAGTACACTGCGAACAGCCGGCCGGGTCATATATCCCAAAGCATAGTTCAAGCCTGTCTTCATCTCATGAACACTGATCTCTCCTCCAATCATCAGGTCTTTATTGTTGCCGGACAGGTTTGAATTGATCGTGATTTGATCGATGCTAAGTTTGTTTTGCCGGGTGATCCCCATGTTTCTGAAAAACTCTCTGATATGTGAATTGCCATAGATGAAGACCAAATCAGATACATTCACTTTGTCGCTCACCTGGTGATCAATCCCTGCACCCTGTGATATCAGGTATTCAATAACAGGAAGATGTGCATTGGCAATGGCAAGTGCAAGCGGTGTTAGGTTATCATTGTTGGACATGTTCACTTCGGCCCCTGCTTCAACCAGGAAGGTCACATGCTCTGAATAGCCATTTTGTGCGGCAATCATCAATGGTGTGAATCCATTTTGATCGTCTGCGTCTGTCAGAGCACCCTGGTCAATGAGCATTTTTGTAATGCCGGGATGGTCGTATAAGGTACTGTAATGAATTGCATGGTTTCCAAAATGGTCAGCAGCGTTTACAGAGGCACCATAAAAAATGAGCATGTCTGTCATCAGCATGTCGCCATATGCAGCGGCATACATCAGAGGTGTGCAGTCGTTGATGTTGCGTGTATCCACATTGGCTCCGTTCAATATGAGTGTGTCGGCCACAAATACATGACCTGCAATGACTGCGCCAAGCAGCGCATCGACCTGGTTATATGGTTTGAGGTTTACGTTTGCGCCATTCCTTAAAAGGATCTCAACAACCCTTAAGTGACCTTCCTGCGCGGCATACATCAGGGGCGTCACTCCGTCCCATGTAGTTGTGTTCACATCGGCGCCCTGTTCAAGGAAAGCAATGATCCTCGCGGTATCGCCCTCAAAAGCAGCTTTCAGAAGTTCAAAGGAGGGGTCGGAATAAGTATAGTCAATTCCGTTGATGGTCATTACCTGCACATCCTGTGCAGGCAGTTTAGCGCATAAAATCCAGATCAATATAAAATAGCAGTACTTTCGCATGGAATCCATCAATTATCCAAGGCAAAATTAATAAACCAAAAGGCTATTTCATCTTTTGATCCAATAAAAATGCAATTCCACATGATCATTATGCTTTAGTTGTTGACTATTTTGTTTTGCGATCGGCATAACCCAGGTTAAACTTAGTACATTTGCCTTCAAATAATCAGCATGGGGCTATCTTGTGTTCATTGCGGAGAAGATTGCGGCAAGCACCCGGTGATTTTGGATGAGAAACCATTCTGCTGCCATGGCTGCAGAATGGTGTTTCAGATCCTGCAGGAAAAGGATCTAAAGCAGTATTACCAGATTGAAAAAATGCCCGGTATCAGGGTGGAAAGTTCCGGCCACGATGATCGCTTTTCATACCTTGATCTTGATGAAATCAAACAAAAACTACTGGAATTCTCGGATGGTGGTATCAGTAAGCTGACCCTCTTTGTCCCGGCAATCCATTGTGCATCCTGTATTTGGCTGCTTGAAAATATGAATGTGCTCCATTCCGGCATCCTTCACTCCACGGTGAATTTTCCGAGGAAAGAGGTGAATATTACTTTCAGGGACCAGGAGATCACCCTGAGACAGTTGGTCGAATTGCTGGCTTCCATCCACTACATTCCGGAAATCACCCTTGACCGCCTCGATAATAAAAAACCGGACAGAAGCAACAAAATCCTGCTTCTTAAAATCGGAATTACCGGTTTTGTGCTGATGAACGTGATGATGTACACATTTCCGGAGTATTTGCCTGGAGGTGATTTACTGGAGGAGGATTTCAAACAATTTTTTGGCTGGATCAGCCTTGTATTATCCCTGCCGGTTGTATTCTATTGTGCGAGCGATTATTTTCTCTCTGCATGGAAGAGTCTTAAACACAGGGTTATCAGTATTGATCTGCCGCTGGCTCTTGGCATCCTGGCGTTGTTCCTTCAGAGTGCATGGGTGGTTGTTACGGTAGGAGGGCCAGGCTTTCTCGATTCTCTTGCCGGATTGATTTTCTTTCTGCTGGTTGGCCGGTGGTACCAAAGCAAGACTTATCAGGCACTTTCGTTCGAACGAGATTACAAGTCCTATTTTCCTGTGGCCGTAACCCGCATGAAAGAGGGCAGGGAAGAGGTGGTCCCACTGGCTGACCTGCAACCAGGTGATCAAATCCTTGTCCGGAACCAGGAGTTGATTCCCGCAGATAGCACCCTGGTCAGAGGAGTGGGTAATATTGATTATAGTTTTGTCACGGGTGAGTCAATTCCTGTGAGAAAAGTGACGGGTGAGGCTGTTTTTGCTGGTGGAAGGCAGGTGGGTAGTGCTGTCGAACTGATGGTTTCAAAGAATGTTGAACAAAGTTACCTTACACAGCTTTGGAACCATGACAGGGCCGGAAACCAATACAGCTCCAGATTAAAAAACCTCATAAACAAGGTCAGCCAGTACTTTACACTTACCATCCTGGTCATTGCATTGTCTGCTGCTTTGTATTGGTTTGTATGGGGTGATACCAAAACGGCCGTTTTTGTTTTCACTTCAGTGCTCATCATTGCTTGTCCCTGTGCCCTGGCCATGACGATCCCCTTTACCTTTGGAACAACCATGCGGCAATTTGGCAGACAGGGGTTATACCTGAAAAAGACTGACGTCATCGAACAGATGCACCGGGTAACCACAGTAGTTTTTGATAAAACCGGGACCATCACCCACAGCCGGTCCTTGTCTGCAGAATTCATTGGCGAACCACTGAATGATGCCGACATCAGTATGGTCAAATCGGTGGTTAGGCATTCAACCCATCCATTGAGCGTAGCCCTTTTTGCAGGTCTTCCTGGTGATCACTTCGATGAAGTGATAAACTTCAGGGAACTTCCCGGTCTGGGCATTACGGGTGAAGTCAGGGGTGTCAGGCTTAACCTGGGGTCCTGTAAATTCGTCACCGGTAAAGAGGAGCGGGAGAAAGGGTTGAAAAGTAAAGTCTACCTGTATTTGAAAGACCATGTAGCGGGTTATTTTCAGCTTGAAAACAATTACCGGGAGGGTTTGCAGGAGGTAATTGCAGATCTGAAGAGCCGGTTTGACCTCCACTTGCTGACCGGCGATAATGAAGCAGAAAAACTGCATCTGCTTTCACTGTTTGGAGATGGAACAAGGCTGCATTTCAATCAGACCCCGGCGGATAAGCTTAACTACATCAAAGGACTGAAAAAGGAGGGTAAAACAGT
>JBLRXC010000078.1:0-13623 GCA_047920975.1 Bacteroidales bacterium
AGTTCAACAAATTGATCTCCCGATACATGCAGTGTACATGGAATGATCACTGAAGGTGTAACCGGATCGTTGCTTGTTACGGTTACATTGGCGTAGTAAGTGCCAATCTCAAGACCGGCAGTATTGAAAGTGAGATCAACATTTGTTGATCCTGAGCCCGGCACCGTTCCCGAGGCCGGATCCAATGTAAGCCAGTCGGTAAAGCCGGAATTGATCAGTACCGTGTAATCTTCTGCTTCGCCATATCCGTAAGATCCGCAAGGATCAGAGAATTGACCATTCCAAACCGCCATCGCCCTCATTTTGTGCTGACCGGGCAGGGCATCCTCCGGAATGGTAATGGTTGCGTTATACCACACATTGGCAGAGCCCATACTGAAATTGGTCAAAACCCTCTCATCGGCTGTCAGGATGTTGTCATCATTAAAATCTATCCAGATATTGACATACTGGTTTGAATAGCCGGTTCTCATTGTGACGGTATATTGCTGGCCGGCATCCAAAATGGCCGGACCGAGCCCGAAATAGGTGCTCCAACCGGTAAAACCGGTATTGTTGGCACAGCCGCTGTTGAGGTTTTGGATCTGCTCAAGCCCGAAATCGGTGAAACCGTCTGCATAACCGCAACCATAAGTGAAGGATGGGGCACAGAATGAATCAGCAGGTCCCGTTAATGGATTTGGTTCTGGCTTTACAGGATTCTCTGCAGCAATTCTCTGCTCCAGTGCCTGCTCAAACAACGTCAGATTCAGGGCATCCTGCACCTCATCGATAATCTCTTCAGTCACTGTAGAGGTTTTGCCAGTAATGATATAGTTTTTCAGGATAGAAAAATTGAGTGTTTCATCGCCTGTATTTCCGATGGTGAGCTGTTTCACCTGGCTTGCATCCACAGGTAAGGAGACTTCAAAACTCAGCGGGTTCAGGACAATCTCCGGTGGGTCGGGCGGAGGAATGATGGATGGGAAGACGATGTAATCAATCCATGCGCAATCTGACCCTATGCTGACATAGCCATCCTTGTAATAGCGCCAACTGAAGGTCCGGGGTCCGGCTGCCACGGGAAATGAGACCTCACCCCAGGCCAATTCACCGGCCCACTGTGCCTGCAGTGCACCGTCGATGTAAAACCGCAGGTAGTCGTAACCGGCCTCAGAAGACACTTTCCGGAAGAAGGAGATATTGCCGGCTTCAGAAACATTAAGCTCTACGACCAGGTCAGAGGTCTGGTTATGTGTTATTGCTCCGGATTTTGCGCTGTAAACACCCTCGTATGGATCAGCACTGGTGATTACCCAGGGCAGATTCCCTCCAAAAGTCCAGGGGAAGGAGGCAAAATTTCCTGTCTCCCAGTCCTCCAGCACCAGTCCGACCGGACGGTAGAACGTATGATTGATGCCATAACTACCCGCTGAAACATCCACACATAGGTCAACCGGAGTGCCAATTGGAGTTGCCGGGCTTGTGGTCACAGAGAAAGCAAGGATTGCCTGTCCGCCTGGAGCCACAGGGTCCATGGCGAATGTACCGTTGTTGATGGTGATCCAGGGGCTGGCAGAGGTAAGCAGGGCCGGTCCTGATGGTGAAAGGCTGTGACCGTTGTTGATTACCTGTACCGAAATGTCAGCTGTTTCACCCGGATCAAGTAGCCCGTTGCCGTTACCACCCGTGTTGTCGTTGATGGTCAGGTTACCGAATTGCAGGGCTGGTGCATTAATGGTCACCGAGAAAGTTGAGTTCCAGGCATTATCAGGATCGGCAGTTATGTCAAGATCAAAACTCACCGGATACTGATCCGGAACATTGCCGGCAATGGTCATGGCAAAGGCATTGTTCTGAACGGATGTAGCCCCGGCTGCAATGTTTCCCCAGGACTGATAATTATCGGTGATGGTGATGTAAGGATCTGAAGTGCTGAGAGATGCAGCAGTGTTGTTTGCAGTTTCAATCCCAACATTCTCCAGACCCACATGCAACATAATACTTTCTCCATAATCGGCCAACCCGTTGTTGTTACCGGCGGCATCGTTGATTGTGTGGGAATGGTAAGTCACATAAGGTCCTGCTGGTGGTATTACCTGCAATTGATTGTCAAGATAGGTCTCTTTATTGAAACCAGTCAGTGCCAGGGTTAAGTTTTCCGGTTCGGCAAGCGGTTCGGCAAAGTTGATCATGGCTGTCCCGCCTGAGAAATATGCAGTACCGAGGATTGTAACTTCACCCGTCACATCATTCAATCTGGTAACGGCGGCATAAGCACCGTCTGAATTGGGTGCAGCCACTGTAAACGATGAGGTTCCGAGCAGTAATACAGGATTGTAATTTGGTGCAAATGGCTGTGGAACATCGGTTCTCACCATGAGGGTCGGATCGCCAAAGAGCGTCCATGTGACATGGGTTTCAATTCCGCTCAATCCGTGAGCTGGTATCATTTTCATACTTCCATTGATGGATAAACCTCCAAATGTCCGCTTGATATGATCCCGTTTCTCAACAAGGATGGTTACCATCTCATCCTGGCCGGTCATAGGCGGTTGCCAGGCCTGATTGATGGTCGACATCATCGTGCCGATGGCCCCTGTTGGTTCTCCGTTATGTGTAGCCCTGAGCCATGTTTCTGCAAAACAAAGGTTTGACACAAAATCTCCGTTGACACAGGCAACCGACCAGATAAATGGCAATTTGCCCACATTGGTCAGTGAATTTACATGCGTTATGTTGTAGTTTGCAACACTCCACCCGGTTACTGATCCGTGGTTGCAGAAGTTGATAATGGTTACACCATCATTTATTCCCTGCGAAATAATTGCTGCGGTTGTATTGGGAACACCTGGCACATTGCCATCGTAGTTGCGGTAAACAACATCATACGTGAAATTTAAGAGACTATCGCGGATAAAGTTCATATGGACATAATCATTTTCTCCGTAGTGTCCACCCCCTGTTCCTTCATTCCGGGCAATACCCATTCCTGTTCTCATCCATGTATCGGTCTGGTTCATATCCCTTTCATACTCAATCATTCTCTGAACCTGGGTCTGGACATGGGAAATATTTTCGGATGAGAACCGTCCGACAAAAATCTCATTGTACTGGTCATTGCCAACCAGGAATCCATAAGCTTGATCGGAGGCGTTCCCGGAGATAATATTGGTGTTTATCTGGGGTGCATCGCCTACCAGCAGAAGGTGTGTAAAGTCAGGATTTGTGTTGTAATAATTTGTCACATAATTCTTGATGGCTGTCGCTGTCGTCCCGGTGACATTGGTCGAAACCATCTCGGTTTTACGTCCGATGGTGCGTTTCCAGTTTACAAACGGGGTCATGGCCGGCATGAAGGCATCGTAACAGATGATCAGCAGGCTGCCTTCCTCCGAAATGATGTAATCGCTGTTGATCTGGGCACCTTTGTTGAGAAAAGTTCTTTGATAGATCTGGAGGAAATCCGGATCGAATGTACCTGATGTCGTTGTTCTTACAAAAGGATTTATACCTTGCTTTCCGGAGGGTTTTACGCTGACTGTAATTTCGGAATAGACCCTCAGGACTTTTGTAACCGGGTTGTATTGAAACGGAAAAATGTTGACCGTCTGACCCCTGAAATCCCTGAATATAAAAGGATCTTCCAACTGAGTGATCACACCCGGCCAGAAAGTATCTGTTTTGTAATCAGGTCCATAGGTATAAGGCACATCATCAGGATTGATATCCCTGGTGAAATGTCCTTTGGAAGGTGCAACCGCAATGTTGGTAAATTCTGTAAAGTCAGACTTTTCAATCACAATTTCCATATCTGCCAGGTCGGGAATGATGATGGATGTGAACATTTTGGGCAGGTCGGGGGTGCCTTTCTGTGTGATCTGTACTCCGTTTTCACAACCGATGATCACCTCTTTCCCCTGGGGTGTTTCAACCTGAGTCCTGAAGAATCCGGGAATATCAAACCTGATGGTTGTCTCCTCCACTGAGCTGTGGAGAAGATTTATTTCCGCAGGCTTCATTTCGTTTGCACCAACAGATGTCCAGATTTTCTGGGTTTGTGCCTGGCTCAGAATGAAAATGCTCACCGATAAAACAAGAATAAATTTTTGCATAACCTATTGTAATTTATTGAATTTTAATGATTAATCCGGAACCTGGCACTCAAAGATGCTGTTAATCAGCCACAGATCATTTTTATCCTGGTGATTGACTTGTCCATCCATATTGAGATCGCCCTGTAAATATCCTGCTGATCCGGATTCCGGAGTCCAGAAATCAGTCTTATCCGTTCCACTGATCACTCCGTCGCTGTTGGCGTCACCTGCAACAAGGGCAAAGGTTCCCGGAGCGATCTCCTTATACCCCAGGTTTCCGCCATAAACCGCCGATAGACTTTCTGTAAAGTCATATGATATGATCCCGTCTGTTATGGGAACAGAAGAAGCCGAGATTACGCTCAGGTGGTTCCGGTGGTGAACAAGCACAAACAATTGTTGCTGAATACTGAAGTTGAAAAGGAGAGGAGATAATCCGTCCATATCGGTAATGGAGCCATCTTTATGTAATAAACCTGCCCCGATACCGACACGTTTGTCAGAGGTTGCAAGGCCGGCAGAGTCTGCATCCCTGAATTCAACCAGTACCCAGTCAACAACATGGTCATGGGGTATTGCAGCAACCGATTCATTCCCGGGATAATTCCAGGGCGACTGGCCATAGGGCTGTGTGAGTGGGAGCAATCCGTTCTGATTGAGGTCTGTATTCATATCCACTCCATTGAAGGGACCTTCCAGGTTTACTTTCAAAACGGCCTGGAACGTATTTGTTACGGTGAGTGTAACCGGGATTATCACGACGGGCAGATTGGGGTCACTACTGTTAATAAAAATATTGGCGGTATAGTATCCTGCTCCCAGTCCGCTGGCATCAATTCCAATCTGAATGTAAAGACTATCCTGATGGGAAACAGAACCCTCCATACTTTGTGAACCATTGATTGTCAGCCAGTTCCATGATGGGGTGTAATCGTAGTCAACGACAAGGTATGGAGGATTGGCATCAGCCCAGCCATCGAAATGTATGTAGTAAGTGCTTACATTGTCCCTGTCCATGATCCCGAGGGCGAACCACCCCTGTGAAAGTGCATTTTGCAAATCCGTGTTGGCGTTTCCCCCAAGGATGTGCGTCTTCCATCCGGTGGAATAACTGCTACTTTCACTGCGGTAAAGGTAATAACCTGACGAGGCTTCTGCAATGATATCATTGTAGAGAACTGACGGTGATGCAGTCATTGGGTCATTGCTGACCGGATTGATGTTCCAGTATGGATAATAGGTTGCATTGACATAGCCATTGAACTCAATGGTATTGACTGAAGCACCCACCGGAATGGTGCTGATGTCGAACATCATCCAGCCCGCCTCATCGGGTGGCTGTCCCTTGACGAGGCTTGGTTGTGTAAATGATGATGAGGTGGTTGATCCTGTACGGTAGTTTTCCTGCAGTGGATAAACCTGAGCCATGCTTTTCGATTTGGTCGTATATGCAAGACTGACCTGAAAATTCAATGGGATCATTCCTGAATTTGACAGTTTGATGGAGTCCATAGCCATTCCGCCCGCAGGAAGAATAAAATCAAGGCCTGCAGCATCATAGATGATTTCAGGCCAGGAGGGCGCTCCGGCATAAAAAATATGGGAGTCATGAAGTCCTGTGAACGGATGGTGTTCTCTTCTGCCTGACTGATCTGCAGCAAAGAGGTAATAGGCGATCATGCTACCGGAATCTGCAACCGGTATGAACCCGGAATAAAAATTTCCGCTGACGGGAGACAGGATTGCCGTATCCCATTGATTTCCATTGATGGCGTAGATGACGAAAAGGGAGTCTGTTTTAAGCGGCAGGTTGCTGTGTGCCCTGATTTTTGCACTTATCTGGTAATGTGTCAGAACCGGCTGAATTCCTGTGACGGGAATGTGCCCGATGTACAACATCCCGATATCTGCAACACCAATGGCTCGGCAATGCAGGGCATCTGTTGATTCCCAGGAGCCCGTAACCCCAACGATTTCATAACCCGGCATGGCATTCTGATAAACCTCCAGGGCAGCGTAATCGTAGGTTGAATTCATGACAGGAACCAGTACCTTGCTGTTTAATATGAGTGAATTGGTGTAGGGCTGATTATTGGGGGTGTTCACCCTGTAAACCCGGAATAGTGTTCCATAGGAGGAGATCTGGTTTGAGAAATAGGTTGCTGTTGCCTCAATGGCTGTATATTGCGGGTGGCTGGCGGGCACTTCACGGATGAGGATCTTGTCAGGTCCCAAAAATTTTCCCCAGCAATCAATGTGGTCAATGTAGGTGTTATTCGGGTCAGGAACCACATGATAGGTGTTAATCCCCAGGTAATTGTTGAAGTAGTTGTTGATCTGGGCGGGAGTAAGTGACGGGTTTTCCTCCCATACCAGATCAGAAGATGCTGAAATACCCATTCCATCAGTCATGTAATTGCCTCCGGTATGGATCACATTCATTCCGTACAATCCAATATTCAGATGGGTTGCCATGGCAACCGGTATTTCATTGTCGAGCGGCCTGGGGCGGTTGTAGGGAAAATCAACGATGGCAGGCTGACCATTTCCGTCATATATAAACCAGGGTCCGTAGTCACGTGTCCAGTAAGTATTGGTTGGTGCGATCAGAAAGCTGCAGTTGCTTACATTTACACCATTTGCAACATAGTTATTCAAGACTGTATTCTGTTGTGTTGTGCTTGAAACGATGGTGATCACGTGGATATCTTCGGCCATCTCCTGGATCACTGCATAGGAAATTCCGAAGGGATAACGGATCAGTACAGCCTGCATCCGTTCAAATTCAGCAATATTCCTGACAGGTCCGGGTGGGGGCGGGGTAGTGGTAAAATCAGCCCCGATCAGGTGTTTGAATCTGGCCTCTTCTTCCGACATGCGATGTGTGAGCCCGGGCGGGTTGGTCAGGTGTTCATTATCCTGTGCCGGTAAGGAAAAAGAAAGGAACAAAAACAGGGTTGATAGCGCTGTAAATAATAACATTTCGCCGCCAAAAAGGGGTAAAACTCTAAGCCTCACAATAATCATTTGAAATATACGACCTACCGAATTCAGGATAGCAAAAGTATTGATCTTTCTGCATTCTCCAGAAGGATTTTATAATTTATTATAATTCTAAATAACCTGGAAGTTTAAACTTTTGATTTGTTTTGCAGTTTATTTAGGGATATTCTAAAAAGATGGTTCAATCGGGACTGAAAAAAACAATAGCCGGCTCACTCATGGTGTTGTTCCTTTGTTTCTACGCGGCAACAACGCTTTTCTACCACGCTCACCGGGTGGATGGAATAGACATTCACCACTCTCATCCTTATGCAGGTTCACCGGAAGAGCATGACCATTCGCAGCATGACCTGATCCTGATTGACCTGATAACAGCGTCGGGCTACATCCTGCTGATCGCTGTTCCCGGAATCGTACTGCACACGGTCGACTTATCATCCGGGAAATATTTCCTGAATAAGCTCAACACATCCGGTTGCTGTCCATATTCTTTCCACCTTCGCGCACCACCGGAATTCTCCTGACATACCTGTTTTATGAGCAGTAGCATCCTGCAATCTGCCGGATATAATTTTTTCATTTGACTTATAGGAACATTTTTTCACATAAAGCATAATTCATGAAAACAAAAGCAATACTAATATTACTGTTGTTTGTTTTATCATACAGCCTGTATTCACAAAAGAAAACCGATGCCAATATCTTTGGCCATGTTATCTCAGGTGAGGAGCACCTGCCCTTTGTCAGCATAGCAGTGAAGGGCACCACCATCGGCACTGCCACCGACCAGACCGGCCATTACCGGCTGATCAATGTTCCCCTGGGACGAATAACCATTGTTGCCAGTTATCTCGGATACAAGACCCAGGAGATCATCCTCATTGCGGAAGCAGACCGGTTACATGAGGTGAATTTCGATCTGGAACCTGATTATTTAGGGTTGGATGAAGTTGTTGTTTCTGCGGGCAGAGAGACCCGGAAAAGGTCAGAATCCTCATTCATCGTCAATACCATCAATCCTAAACTTTTTACTGTTGCCCAGATAGGTACGGTGAGTGAAGGACTGAATTTCAGTTCTGGTCTGCGCATGGAGACCAATTGCCAGAATTGCGGATTCAACCAGGTGCGGATGAATGGACTGGAAGGTACCTATTCATAGATCCTGATCAATGGCCGGCCTGTTTTCAGCGGACTTGCAGGAGTTTACGGGCTTGAGCTGATACCATCCAACATGATCGAAAACATTGAAGTGGTGAGGGGAGGGGGTTCTGTGCTTACCGGAGGGAACGCCATTGCAGGGACGATCAACCTCAGGTTAAAAGAGCCGCGGACCAACACCTATGAGTTTGGACTTAGTTCTGCACTCACAGGTGTGGGTATCAGTCATTCAGGGGATCCTGCTCCGGATCACCGTGTAAATTTCAATACATCACTGGTTTCTGATGATCACAAAACGGGAATTGCTGTTTTTGGGAACCGCAGGGAAAGGGATCCCTTTGATGCCAATGGGGATGGTTTTTCTGAGATGACAAAACTTAAAAATACAACGATGGGAGCGAGGCTTTTTCAAAGGTTAAGTTCCCGCAATAAATTGTCGGTTGATTTTTTTCAGATCAATGAAGACCGCAGGGGAGGCAACCGGTTTGATTATCCTGAGCATCTGGCAGATATTGCCGAATCCCTTACGCATAGCATCACCACCGGGGCTGTCACGTTTGACCAATATACGGTCGAAAATGATCATCTCTCGGTCTATATAGCAGGTCAGGCTGTCAACCGTGATTCATATTACGGTGCCGAACAGTCACTTTCAGGTTATGGGACCACCAGCGATTTCACCTACAACGCTGGTGCACAGTATAAAACACAATTGAGCAATGCAGGTATCATTTCAGGATTTGACAACACAGGTGGCCGGCTTACCGATACAAAACTTGGCTATCCTTACGTTGAAGAAGGGATATCAGGTAGTGATTCTGCAGTATTGATCGGGCATACAATGAATTCGGTGAATGCGAAACAGGCAACCAACACCGCCGGAATATTCAGTCAGGTTGAAGCTGTCTTTCAAAAACTAAGGGTTACAGCAGGAGGGAGGCTCGATTATTATACGGTGAAAGACCTTGCATTTTCCAACGATGACCTGTCGCAGTTTGTTTTTGTTCCCAAGTTCGGTTTTTTGTATGACGTCAACGGATTTACCCTGGCCCGGCTGAGTTATGCACGCGGATACAGGGCACCTCAGATAAATGATGAGGACCTTCATCTTGAGGCTTCCGGTCTGCGGACCGTCATCCACAAAAATGCACCGGGTCTCAGACAGGAGACAAGCAACAGTTTGATGGCTTCGGTTGATTACAGTAAATCCTTTCGCAACCTAAACATGGGATTGCTGATTGAAGCTTTTTATACGTTGCTGAGTGATCCTTTTGTTTATGAGTATGGTGAAATCAATGAAAACGATGAAGTGGTTTATACCCGCATTAATGCGGCAGAGGGGGCTGTAGTGCAGGGGATCAACGCAGAGTTGAATGTGATACCTTCAGGGGATTTTAGTTTTTCTTCGGGATTTACACTGCAATTGAGCCGTTACAAAGAGGCACAGGAGTTTAATGAAAACCGCTTTTTCCGCACCCCCGGCAGTTATGGATACTTTACTGCCGACTGGAAGCTTGCAAAAAACATCGACCTTTCTGTAACCGGTAACTATACAGGAAAAATGCTGGTGCCCTATTTTGGGCTTCAGCTTGAAGATCCGGATGCAGGGGAGTTAAGAATGGGGCAAACTTTTTTTGAGCTGGGTTCCAAAATCCGTTACCTGATCCGTTTCAACGGCACCAGAATGGAAATTTATACCGGTGTGAAGAATATTTTCAACGCTTACCAGTCCGACTTTGATCGGGGAGTTGACCGGGACCCGGGTTATATTTACGGACCATCATTGCCGCGCACCCTCTATTTCGGATTGCGGATAGGGAATGTACTGAACTGAACCGTTTCTGGGTTTTATCTGACAAAGACCTGGTAACTCCAGCTTCCGGGGTTGAATACGGTGTTCTCAGTGATATCGGTATGCTCTCCGCTGAAGTGGTTGATGTATTTGCCATGATGCAAATTACCGGAAAGGGTTATCTCTTCTGCAGGTTCGTCTGACAGGTTGGCTATCACCAGCACTTTGCTATCGCTTCGCTCACGAACGAAGGCGAATATTTTGGTGTCGTTTGTGGTATTGATTCTGGTCATTGTTCCGCCAAACCGGCCATTCCAAAGGGCCATGTTATCGTGTTTGAGTTCCGAAAGTTGCGTGTAGAAACCGATGAGCGGAGAATCTAAATCCCATTCTATGACATCTTTCTCAAAGAATTCAAGTCTTTTGTCAAGACCGGTCTCCTGACCGCTGTAGATCAGAGGCATGCCCGGAAGGGTGTAACAGAGCATCGCAAAAAGGTCAGAAGCATCTCCCAGCCGTTCTTCAACAGTACCATTCCAGGAATTTTCATCATGGTTGTCAATAAAAATCATCCGGTAGGCCGCTGCCGGGTAGGTTGTGTCGTGGCGTTCAAAATAGGATGCAAGGTCATTGGCATCTTTCTCACCCCTGGCAATCCTGTTGAACAGGTGATGGAGCTCCCACGCATATGACATGTCGAAAGCCCTGTAATGGTGATCTACCTGTTCAGCTTCCGCGAGCATAAAAACGGGCTTGATCATGTCCAGTTCACTCCTGACACGTTCCCAGAATTCTGTGGGGACCATACCTGCCACATCGCACCGGTATCCGTCAATACCGGCTTCTTCAACCCAGAATTTCAGTGCATCCAGCATGGCATCCCACACTTCGGGTATATCATAGTTTAAATCGGCAACATCAGACCAGTCATAGGGTGAAATCATGTTTCCCAGCGAATCCCTGGTGTAAAATTCAGGCTTTTCAGTGATCCAGGGATGATCCCAGGCAGTATGGTTGGCTACCCAGTCGAGTATGACCTTAAATCCCATGCCATGGGCTGTTTGAACAAAATCTATGAACTCCTCCATTGTTCCGAATTCCGGGTTTACTGCTTTGTAATCACGTACTGAATAATAGCTTCCGAGCGTTCCCTTTCGGTTCTTCTCTCCGATCGGATGGATGGGCATGAGCCAAAGGATGTCGACCCCCATCTCCTTCAGCCTCGGAAGGTGATTTTGAAAGGCTATCAATGTTCCCTCCTCAGTGAACTGCCGGATATTAACCTCGTAAATATTGGCATTTTTGCTCCATTCAGGATTGACGACTTCAATTCCGCTGAGGTTATTGACTTCCGGCATTTTTCCCCGGTTTGTACAGGCAATAAACCAGAGTGCAATGAACAGTAAGGCAATGCCCATGAAAACTTTGCGTGATTCTGTGTTGGCTGATCTCATCATTGAATTTTTTACTGAAGGAGGCAAAATTAGTTTTTTTCATGTAAGTTTGTCGGATTAATAAAGTGAAAAAGATTTACCTCGAAATTGTTGTCTTTTTGTGCGGGGCTGTTGTGATGGCCTTTGAGATCATTGGCAGCAGGATGCTCGGACCTTATGTAGGAACTTCCTATGTAGTGTGGAGTGCCATTATAGGCATCATACTTCTGAGTCTGAGTCTGGGTTATTTTACCGGTGGCAGACTGGCCGACCGGAAACCAAAACCTGATTTACTGTCGCTGATCATTTTTATTGCCGGCCTTTTCATTTTAGGAACAGCCCTGATCAAGGATATTCTGCTTACCTTTCTGCTCAATACTGTCGAAAGTGTGAAAGTGGTCTCTGTCTTGTCATCCGCACTGCTATTTGTACCGGCGGCATTTTTGCTTGGCATGGTCTCTCCCTTTGCAGCAAGGTTAAAAATGCGATCGGTTGAATATAGCGGCAGAACGGTGGGAAACCTCTATGCATTATCAACCATGGGAAGCATAGCGGGTGTATTTCTTGCCGGTTTTTACCTGATTCCCGCTTTCAGAATAACTACAATTCTCTGTCTTTTTGCTGCTCTTTTGGTACTTGTTTCGCTGTTGGTTATAAGTGTTCGTCCCAAAACTCCTGATGCCACAGATAATGAAAAACATGAATAAATTTCTTTTGTTATTATTTCTGGTTGCTCTTTTGGCTTCCTGCTCGCAAAATGTCATGCAGGAGCAACTTCCTGTCCGCATTGCGGTTTCAAAAAAAGGATCGGCAAACGGTTTTGCATTCTATGATCAATGGCTCAGATCAGCTGATACTAATATTGTGCTGATTGATATGTATACACTTGGAATGGACTCTGCGGCAATTGTTTTCCTGACATGCGACGGACTCCTGCTCACCGGTGGCACTGATGTCTATCCGGGTCTCTATGGAAAAGAATATGACACGGCCAGGTGCGAGACAACGGATTTTAAAAGAGATTCGCTTGAACTTTTGCTGCTTGCACTGGCCACTGAAAAAGGCATCCCGGTGATGGGTGTGTGCAGGGGACAACAGATTTTAAATGTTAGCAGGGGTGGAACCCTGGTCATTGATATCCCCTCTGACATTGGAACAGATGTCAATCACAGGGCGGAGACCGGATTCGATTGTTACCACAGCATCAGGGTGGCGTACGGCACTCTGCTGCATGAGATCACCGGTGCTGATACCGGCACTGTGAACAGCGCTCACCACCAGGCTGTTGAACTTTCAGGCAAAGGCCTTGAAGCCATTGCCTTCTCTGACGATGGAGTAATTGAATCAGTAGGTTATCTGAATGGAAAGGCCGGTCATTTCCTGCTCGGCGTGCAATGGCATCCTGAACGGCTTGATTTTGAAAACCCATTCTCCGGAAAAATTGCCGAAAGATTTATCTCAGAAGTGAAACAATTTCAGAAATTAAATATCCATGAATAGAATCAACAAGGGTGTTTTGATGCTGTCACTGATTGCCTTTTCAGCATGCAACCATACCCCTCAACGGGTTCAAAATGAAACAACAGCATCTATGAAAATTAAGAAAGAAAGGTTTGGAGAGGCAGGCGGACAGGAGGTTTTCCTTTATACGCTTGAGAACCAGAATGGGATGAAAGTTAAAATCACGAACTATGGCGGCATTGTTACATCTCTGATCGTGCCTGACAGGGAGGGTGATTTTGATGATGTCGTACTTGGTTATGACAGTCTGAAGGGGTACCTTCGTGAAACCCCTTATTTCGGAGCGATTGTGGGCAGGTATGCCAACCGGATTGCCAGCGGGAGATTCAGCCTTGATGGGGAGACCTTTTCATTGGCCATCAATAACGGACCCAATCATCTGCACGGCGGGTTAAGGGGGTTTGACAAAGTTGTGTGGGATGCCGAAGAGGTTTATCAGGAAGGCTCCGCCGGCCTCAGACTGAGTTATCTCTCACCCGATGGAGAGGAAGGATATCCGGGCAACCTGCATGTGGTTGTCATTTACAAACTGACGGCTGATAATGAACTTCAGATTGATTATGAAGCTGTTACAGATAAACCAACCCCGGTAAACCTGACCCACCACAGTTATTTTAATCTTTCCGGGACCAAAGGAGGC
>JBLRXC010000079.1:0-13488 GCA_047920975.1 Bacteroidales bacterium
CGGACAATCAGAGAGTCCGTCTGTGGCTTTGAGAAAAAGCTCGGAAAAGGAGCTGTCATTCACATCGGAACCTGGTTCGGGTTCGACACCGAGGGGCATAAACCGGTTTATGAAATCATTTTAAAGAAATCAGGAGCAAAACTCAGGCAGGCATCAGCCAGCAATGAAAATATTACAGTAAGAGAACGATTTACAGATGATAATTCGGCCATCCTTTTCGTTGGTAATTATTACAACGAGGAACAGCCTGGTAAAATCACATATACCCATCCCGGTAACGGTGAAGAGATCGTTATCCCATATTCGAAAGATGAGTTTATATGGCCCGCCTTGTACAGTGTATTAACCCCGGTCTGCCTTGAATTATCAGAAGGTTTGTCCATTCTGCATAGTACATCTGATATTCTGGATATTGCAGAAAATAACAAAGGAATTCAGATTAGCCTTTACGGGGATCGTGACCTGGCTGGGGAAATGGTTTTGGAAGGTCCGGCTACTCAAAAGATTAATTCTGCCAACATTGATGGCGAACCTGTGCAAATATTTCGTGACAAAAAATATACTTCAATGAATTATATTCACAAGCACAGGTGCGAAATGATTCTTAACGTCAAAATAAGACATTAGGTTGTCCGATTGCTTTTAGAAGAATGTATGAGAATTCTATTGATTATTTCGTCCCTACGGGACTTATACCATTTGGAGAATACTTTTTCTTCTACCCATATATTGTCCCTACGGGACTGTCCCGGTAAGGACAGAATATCGGTAGAACGTTAGATATAAATCGGTGAAAGTCCCGTTAGGGACGATATATTTTTCTTAACAGTGCAACAAGGAAACATAATAAAGTTAAACTGACTTAATATGAACGTCAAAAATTCCTCGGGACTCTGCTTCCGTTTTCTGGAGAACGGTTCAGTAAAAAGGATTGAAGCAGACCCGATCAGGATCAGCCTTAAACAAGCATCCATGTATTCAAAGTCAGGCACGAATATCTATTTAAGGATAAGGAAAAACCCAATTGAGTTCATCGCACTCTTAGGTTCGGAAAGCGAAGGCCGTTTCAGGATCGAAGACAATATGTTTATTTCCAGGGGCAGTTGGGCCGGACTTGAATATGTGTGTATACTGCGTTTGTCGGAAACCAGCCTGAGCTGGCAGTGGCAGGTTGAAGTAAAAAATACTTCCGGCCAGGCCGTTGAACTCGATTTGGTTTACATGCAGGATGTTGTATTAAAACCAATAAATTCAGGGCTGATCAACGAGTATTATGTGAGCCAGTATCTTGAACGGCGAATTCTGGAGGATACCAAGTTTGGCTCTGTCATTTGCTGCCGTCAGAACATGCAGGAGCCCACTGGACATCCCTGGGTAATGATGGCTTGTCAAAATGGAGCGGTTTCAGCCAGTACAGACGGGATTCAGTTTTACGGTAAAACATTTCGTGAGACCGGAATTCCGGAAGGTTTGTTGACTGAAAGCCTGGGAGGCGAATGTGCAGGGGAATCGTCTGTTTTTGCTTTACAGGAAAAACCTTTCAAATCAGCATCCGGAGAAACTCACAAAAGTTCAATGGTGGCAACATATCTGCCGGATCATCCAAAAGCAACATCAGAGGAAGATCTGCAAAGACTGCAACAACTGATGACGGAATTTGGAAATGATATCTCTGCTCAAAGTGAAAATAGGTTTTTGACCCCTGTAAAGAACCTATTTACTACCTCTTCTTTCTTGCCTGTTGATGACCTGAATGAAAAGGAGCTAAACAGTTTTTTTGAAGAGGAACGACGTCATACCGAAAAAGAAAATGGCCGGCTATTGTCATTTTTCAATAATCAAAACAACCATATTGTTCTACGGGCTAAGGAGGTCATTACCGACCGTCCGCATGCACACATCATACAGGCCAAAGCCGGGTTTGTTCCTGATGAAAATATCGTTTCGACCACCTCCTTTGCTTTTGGAGTTTTCAATTCACATCTTACGCAGGGCAACACGAATTTTAATGTTCTGCTTTCAGTTTGTACCAGTCAGTTTAACCAGACACCGGAATCGGGTCAGCGGATCTTTGTGGAGATAGATGGCCGGCATTTCCTGCTTGGGGTTCCTTCTGCTTTTGAGATGGGGCTGAATCATTGCCGGTGGATTTATAAACACGGCGAGTGCTGTTTCCAGGTACTCACGTGGACTTCAAAAAAAACCCCGCAGGTCAACCTCGATTTCAGAGTGCTCAGCGGCAACCCGGTCAATCTGATCATTACCCATGATTTTGATCCCCTTAATGGCTGGAGCATCCTCCCGGGAATTGCAAAAGGTGAATATATAGCCAGACCAAAAGTGGGCAGCATGATAGCAGGGAAGTTTCCTGAATCACAGTTTCGGTTCATAGTTCAGAGTTCCTACCTTCACTATAAAGATTCCGGTGATGAGGTTTTATACGATGATCATAAAAATCATGGGAGCTCATTATTTGTCCTCACCGTGAAGGAAACATCTGAATTTTGTCTGAGCATTTTAGGTGAAGTTTTAAATCCTGCAATTCCGGTCAGGATTGAAAATGCCGGCAAACAGTGGCTTTCGGATTGTCAGGATGCCTGGAAAGCCTGGAAGGATCTGAGTTTGAACCTGAAAATTGGAGGAGATCAGGATGACATTTCAGCCATCAGAGAAATTCTCCCCTGGTATGGCATGAATGCGCTTATTCATTTTTTAACACCTTATGGATTGGAGCAATTTGGCGGTGCTGCATGGGGAACGCGCGATGTATCGCAGGGACCGGTTGATCTGCTTATCACCATGGAAAAGTATGATGAAGCCAGAGAAGTATTGTGCACCATCTTCTCGAACCAAAATCCGGATGGCGGCTGGCCGCAGTGGTGGATGTTCGACAGCTACCGGAACAACCGGGCACACGAAGCGCATGGTGATATTTTTTACTGGTGCATCATTGCCCTGAGCAACTATATCAAAGTGACGGGTGATCTGAAAATCCTGGATGAAGTTTTGCCCTATTATCATGATAAAGGTATTGATTTTGCCGAGAAAAAACCGCTCAGCGAACACATCGAAAGGTTGATCAAAATGATCGTTAATTCGTTTATTCCGGGTACTGCACTTGTTCCTTTTGGCGGCGGCGACTGGAATGATTCCCTGCAACCGGTGAGCAAAGAATTGGCAGAGCGACTGATCTCAAGCTGGACGGTCGAGATGAATTACCAGGCATTCTCTGAATATCAAAAAGTGTTTAAGCTCATAGCCAATGAAGCAAAAGCAGAAGAATTGAAAACGATCTGTGAAAAGATCAAGTCGGATTTTAACAAGTACCTTGTCAAGGATGGGATCGTTGCAGGATATGGATTGACAGAAACCGGTGGGAGCATCAGTCTTCTGTTGCACCCAGATGATAAAATTACAGGGATCCGTTACAGTCTGTTGCCAATGGAACGCGGTATTTTGAGCGGGATATTCACACGGGAACAGGCAGAATTTCATGGGGAACTGATCGAAAAGCATTTAAAAGGTCCTGATGGCGCACGCTTAATGGATCGCCCGCTCAAATACAAAGGTGGTATCCAGAAAATTTTCCAGCGGGCCGAAAGCAGTACATTTTTTGGCCGCGAGATAGGCCTCATGTATGTGCATGAACACATCCGCTATGCTGAATTGTTGGCCGGGATGGGTAAAGCTGAGGCTTTCGTGAAAGCACTGCGTCAGGCCATTCCGGTTGGTTACCGGGAAATTGTTCCGTGCGGAGATTTTCGCCAGTCAAATTGTTATTACAGCAGTTCTGATGTAACTTTTAAGAGTCGCTATGAAGCGGACGAACGTTATGATGAAGTTAAAACCGGCAGTATATCACTTAAAGGTGGTTGGCGGGTTTATAGCAGCGGGCCAGGCATTTATATTGGTCTGATTATAACACGGCTGCTCGGTTTAAGAATTGAATCAGGGAATGTAATTATCGACCCGGTCATACCATTCTCAATGAATGGGCTGTCAGCCACAATAAATTTTATTGGCTATCCTGTTTTGTTTCGTTATAGAATATATGAAAATAATTTCAGCCCCAAAACAATCTCCATTAACGGCAAGGTTCTGAATTTTACGAACGAAGAAAACAAGTATCGCAAGGGTGGGGCTATCATTCCTAAAAATCAGTTTTTATCATTGCTGAACCTACAGGAGAATATTGTTGAGTTGGAAATGTAAGGTTGCAGATTACTAACCATATGCATTTTAATCGCAACAAATGATGACCGACAACCGCATTGATTTTACCAGTTAAACATTTCGTTATTTCTATCAGAACCCCTTTCTAAAATCTGTGATGGTATAATAGAGCAAGGCATATGGACTCTAGCTTGCACGACGTGTCCAAATTATACACGTGGCATTCACTTTGAGCCTTACGGATCCTCCAGTGATGCGGAGGGGTTGCCATACCTTGTAGATAGGGCAATAACCAAGTCTGAAAAAAATAAAGAGGATAAGGAAGTTCTTTAAACGGATTCTTGCCAATGGGAAACAACTGACACATAAGGAATTGGTGACCGACTACACGAAATTTTCAGAATTGAGTGAGCGAACGGCATCCACCCCAGGCAGGAATGGTTGCAGTGACCTGAATAAGCGTGGCTGCAGGGAAAGCACTTAGCAGGTGAACCTTGATTGTACTATGCAGTTGTATACTGGCCTGTTTGCCTGGCAAGACAGAAGCTTTAAAAGCTTCTGCCAACAATATTTCAGATAGAGGTCAGGAGAGGTTCTGACTTATTAATGGCTAATTTTCTGGTCCAGAAAGATTATGCTGAGAAGTTTCCAAAAGAAGTAATTACTGTTGATAAGATTTCCTTTACATGCAACATATGTGTTAAAGATTGCAACATTTGTGTTCACAAATCCGAAAGGCAGGTATTATCTTTATTTCAACAATTTAAATCTCAGAATTATGAAAAAGGTATTACTTTGTTTGGGTACACTCTTGATACTATACATGAATTCGGTAGGGCAGTTATCGGGAACCTATCACATTCCCGATTATACCGGCCCCGGCTTTCCATCGGTATATAATGCAGTATTGGCTTTGAACTCCCAGGGTATCAGCGGAAATGTGACTTTCCTGGTAGCGGCAGGGTTTAATGAATCTACAGAAGTGCCGATCATTTTAACTGCAACCGGGTATCCGGGTAGCGAGATTGTTTTTCAAAAGAATGGTTCCGGACCTAATCCCAAAGTTACAAGAGCAGATGGAGGATCCCTGGTTACATCGGCCTTCGGTGGACAGGGAGATGCTGTAATTATCATTCAGGGATCCGACTTTGTCACTTTTGATGGTATTGATGTCGCTGCAACAAACCAGGGAATAGAATATGGATATTACCTGCGAAAAGCCAGTGAAATAAATGGTTGTAAGTTTGTTAGTATTGTCAATTCCACTATTACACTAACGAAGGGCACGAGTCCGTATGTTATTGGTATTTACTCTTCAAACAATAGTTCAGCCTCTCCGGTTAACATAAATACTGGCATTGAAATTACCTCCATTGATGGCAGGCACGAAGTTGTCAAAATTTGCGGCAATACAATTCAGAATGTTTTCTGTGGTATTGTCTTAAGAGGCTACAATCAAACGACTTCCCCCTATGATTTTTATGATAAGAACTTTGATATTGGAGCAAACGAATACGGAAATACCATTCAGAATTTTGCAGGTTATTCAACGAGCCAATGGGCTTATGGTATTTATATTATTCATCATAATGACATCAGCGTCAGTCATAATACAATTAACAATTTGGCCGCTGGTGGTTCTCCTTTTACATGGACAGGCTTTGGCATTTATCATGGAACATCTACAGATGCTATTGCCACATATGAATATAATAATATCAATCTTTCATCATCAGGAAATAATGTTTATGCCATTTATTTTGGAACCCCAGGCACAGGTCAATATACTATTAACAGTAATTCTTTAACACTCTCACAAACTGCTACTGCAGCTGCAACTCATATAAATGTAGCACAACCAACCGGTAGTGTAATAATCAATAATAATTCATTTTCTTATGGAGTATTTGCCTCAACAAGCAATAGTCATTTGATTCAATGCAGCTATGCCGTAAATAATATTCATATCGAAGGGAACTACACCAATGGAATAATTAATAAAACCGGAATTGGAAATTTTTACGGATTTAACAGGTCTGCTGTTGGTGTAAGTGGAGGAACATGTTTTGTGCAGGGAAACAACTTCAGCAATATAATTCTAACGGGCGCATCCCAATTCATTGGAATCAGGGTAGCAGGTGATGTGACTCAAACAAAATTTGTTTTAGGCAACAATGTTTCTAACATTACAGGCGGTACTGGAAATATTTACGGAATAATAACTTATGAGGAAGGTCCAAATTCTCAGTTTTGCTTTAACACTGTTTCAAATATATCTGCCTCTGAAAATGCCCAGATAGCCGGTTGCTGGCTTGGTGGCTATGCTTCAGGTCCTGTGTATTTTAATGGAAATGTCATTAACAACATCAATTCATCTGGTGCTGGGATTATTTACGGAGTATATCATGCATTAAGTCCAGATGGCGTGATCTATAGCAGCAATAATCAAATTTATGGCTTGTCCGGAAACCAGCCACTTTCAAAAGTATTTGGCATTTATCAATCCGGAAGTACATCATACATATTTAATAACTTCATTTCTGACCTGAAAACCCCTGCCGGAACAGATGTAAATGCAATCACAGGTTTATATATTGGCTCAAGTGTCAATATGGCTGGCATTTACTACAATACAATCTTTCTCAATGCAACCAGCTCTTCGACAACTACATTTGGAAGTTCAGCCATTTACCTTTCTGTAAATCCTAATGTTGTCCTGAGAAACAACATTATTGCTAACCTGTCTGAGCCAGGTCCTTCGGGATTAACTGTTGCATACAGGAGATCCGGTACAGGTTTATCAGGTTACCTGTCAGAATCAAATAATAATGATTTCTACGCCGGTACTCCGTCAGCAAACCATTTAATTTATTTTGACGGCACCAACGCCGATCAAACCATTGAGGCATTCAAAGCAAGGGTTGCTCCAAGGGATAATGAATCAATTAGCGATAATCCACATTTCATGAATTCAACAACCACTCCCTATGATCTTCATATTGACCCCTCAATCTCAACGCTAATAGAATCGGGCGGAAAGCCGGTAACAACACCTGTTGCGATCACAACCGATTTTGACGGTGATCAGAGGCATGCCTCACATCCTGATATCGGTGCCGACGAATTTGCCGGAATATTTTACACCTGTACTACTCCTGACCCTGGAAATACAAATGCAACCGCCAGTGAGATCTGCTTAGGCCAGGAGATTGTACTTTCTTTGCAAAATGCCACACCGGGAACCGGTGTCTTATTCCAATGGCAGGATTCATACAACGGAGTCGTCTTCAATAATATTCCGGGAGCAAATGATGAAACATATCAGGTTATTCCTGATGCGTCTTATTACTACCGTTGTCGCGTAACCTGTTTGAATGGACCTTCTTATGCTACATCCATACCCATCCAGATAATCGTTTACAACAACATTATCACATCAACAACTCCCGGAAGCCGGTGCGGAATAGGGACAGTCATTCTGGAAGCCGCTGCAAATCCGGGAGCAGAAATTTTCTGGTACGATCTGCCCGTTGGAGGCATGACACTGGGAACCGGTTCACCCTGGGAAACTCCAGTCATAAATTCAACAACCACGTATTATGTAGCTGCTGAAACTTACATACCGGTTGGGGGATACGTAACAGTAGGGAGCGGAACAAACTACTCGTCAACTTCATCATATACTCCTTATTGTACCGGCTATGAAGATGGAAAACACCAGTTTCTGTTTTTGGCTGATGAATTGGCAAATGAGGGTCTGATTGCCGGAAATATTACTTCCCTGGCATTGGATATTGTCACTGTAGGCAGTCCGGCAATGACAAATTTCGCCGTATCGCTGGGGCAAAGTGCGTCGCTTTCTGCCCTGACGACTACCTATGAAACCGGATTGACGACTGTATATGCTGTTACTTCCTATACCCCTGCCGGAACTGGTTGGCAGAATCTGATTTTTTCAACACCATTTTACTGGGACGGATTTTCCAATATGATCGTTCAGATCTGCTTTGGAAATAATTCTTCATGGAGTACGGGTTCAGCTGTACGGTATTCCTTAACCTCATTTACCTCTCATCACTATGGCTACATGGACAATGGGTCCGGCTGCAATATGACGGCTCCAACGTATAACAATGTTAATCCATACAGGGCAAATATGCAGTTTGGCGGATCCGTTTCCGTCCCTTGCTCAAGTGAAAGGATTGCCGTAGAAGCGACGGTAATCCCCCCTCCACCTTTTGCCATCACAGGTGACCAGATGTTCTGCAATATTACAAGTTCCCTTATGTCGGTTATTTCGCCGTTGGAAAATTATGACATGTATACCTGGAGTCCGGTTACGGGTCTGTTCACTGATCCGGGGTTGACCACCCCTTATGTTGAAGATCAGAACGCCAGTGTGGTTTATCTGAAATCCGGAGCGATCGGTTCATTCACTTATACATGTACGGCTGTAAATTCCATATCAGTATGCGTTAACGCCGCATCCTGTGTTATTAACCCGCTTGAAACACCGTCACCTGTGACAGTCATACCCGATCAGGCTTATGCTGACGGAACCATCCATCAATTGATAGCTGAAGGCGGGACATTATCCAACGATTATACATTGGGAACGAATTCTACAACCACATCTCAAACAGGGGTTACTCCCTATTCAAGTTATTATGAGGGTGTCAGAAAGCAATATCTGCTGCTTGCAGCCGAATTGCAGGCATTGGGCATGGTTGCCGGAAATATCAATTCATTGTCATTCCAGGTTACTGCATTCAATTCAGTATATGCCCGTTACAACGATAACAATCCGGCCTGTGATATAATGCCCACTTCTGCGTTATCCTCAACATACTATAAATACAGGCCTAATATGCTGATAAACACCGAATTTCAGGCTCCCATCACATGGTCACCACTATATGGTCTCTACCTAGATCCGGATGCCACCATACCATACAATGGGGAAGTCACAAATACGATCTATGCCAATCCGGTCACTCCGGTAACATATTATGCAATGGCGACTCATCCAAATGGTTGCTATAGTTCAGGCACTTGTGAATTCATTCCATCCTCCTACGGTATAATCCTCGATATCAAGGTGTTCCTTGAAGGACCACATGAAGGAGGAATAATGCATACAAACCTCAACCCCTTGCTCCCATTGATGCAGCCATATAATCCACCCCTGCCGTATCATGGCAATCCTGCACCCTTCTGGCTTTATAATGGAACAGAAAGTGTAAGCGAAATGCCACAGAACATTGTGGACTGGGTTCTGGTTGAGCTTCGTGATGCTCTCAGCGCAAACCTCGCCGGACCTCAAACTGTAATCGGGAAGAAAGCCGGTTTATTGAACGAAAATGGTCAGATCGTCGGATTGAATGGGGAGCCATTTCAAATGGCAGCACAGGTCAGCCAGGGGCTTTTTGTTGTGGTATATCACCGGAATCACCTGCCGGTCATGTCTTCACAACCCCTTAGTGCATCATCAAACGTGTATTCCTGGGATTTTACGGATGGCATATCAAAAGCTTACGGGAACAACCTTAAATTATTGGGCGGGGGATTTACAGGGATGTTTGGTGGAGATGCCAATGGAGATGGATTTACAGAATCCGGTGACCTGGGTTTCAACTGGTATGGGAAAGCAGGAGAGACAGGCTATCTTGCGGTTGATTTTAATCTCGACGGGCAGGTTGACAATCAGGATAAAAATGACATCTGGACACCCAATGATGGTGTGCAGTGCTGGGTGCAATCAAGTGCTCAAAACCTGATGTTCTACCAGGTTGATTTTGATTTTGAAGGTATGTATATAGCAAATACAGAATATGGATGCCTTGAACTTTCGTTTATCGGGCAACCGGATGTAATGTATCTTAACCTGGCGGTGAACGGTATCTGGAAATTAATGAATGTTCCAATCCTGAGCAACAAGGGTATCAATGTCCTCCAAACCCAGTCCGTCGTATTTGATCTTGGCGAACCACGGGGAGCAGACGTTACTTCTTTAAATTATGCATACTCTCTTACGCCAGCCATAGCTTCAATACCTGTTACATATACCCAGGCCCCGGTTCAGGCAACCGATTTCATTTTGTGGAGTGGATTCCAGGGAGGTGGAGGACCGATTCCTTTACCCTTTGCAGGGGATATGACCGGTGGAGGCCTACTGGGAAGTGCTTCTCATGATTTAAACTATTTTCCTAACCAGGATTGTGGCATCAATGAATGCGCTCCGGCAGCCGTGTCGAACAGCCTGAGATTTCTGAATGCCCAGAATAACCTGGGCATGACTGATGGAGCAACATCTATTGACACCATGAAAATTGCATTGGGTTGGTCGCCCATGGTCGGAGTCACTTCAAACTGGTTCAGCCTTAAAAATGACTTTATGCAGGCCAACAACTACCCGATCAACACGACAGGCTCTTTTGGTTTACCAAACATGGATAACCTCACCGACAGCATTGCAGCAGGTTGTGATGTGGAATTTGGAGTACGCTACCCGGGCGGAGGTCCCGGAAAAGGACACATTGTAGCCGTTACAGGAATATCTAAACTGGATAGTGGTAAGTATGCCGTACAGTTCACACATGATACAAAACAGGGATTACCAGGCGGAACCAAAACAGAAACCGTAATTTACAACCCCGTTACCAATACATTTGAGGGAGGGAGTATTCATGGCTGTTACCTTCATCATAGTGTTGTTGAGAGTGCTCAATAAATCAACAGATTATTAAGTACTTATGATTCCCAGCGGTGTTTATTGAAAATTTGCCTTGTCTGATCTGCAAAGGAAAATTTAGTTCTATTTGCTCGTCCAATCAGACAACAGGAAAGTTTGGGAGAAGTACATAAATAATCTATAAGAAGAATTAGGAAAACAGTTGCTATTCATACATTTCATGTGTCTATCACATTAGGCAGGATTCAATTTTGATTATATATGAAGTAATACGCTTAGTAGATCTTTTCGAGAGATTCAATTCCAGAAAAGTCCTGCTATCTTTATCATTCTGAAACCTTTCCACTAATGAAAGTAAATTTTCAACGCTTTTTCAACGAGTTTTGTCGGACTTCGTCTGATGAAGCCCACCCCGGGATTATCTTAAAATTTGCGGGAGAGAAAAAGTTGCCCACCTGCGTTCTGCCGACCGCAGAATTTCGGTGGGCGAAGTCGGAGTGGGGAGATTTGAAATCCCGACCTTCCTGCCCGGGGCGTAACGCGCTAAAAAGATGATTTACTGTTATTAAAAAACCTTTCAATTGAATTGTATAGAAAACAACGAAGGAATGCTCTAAACCAGAAACCATTATTAAAACTTTCAATGAGCAAATCTTTCTATTAATTTAGCCAGCAGAAATAAATAGATATTCCATGACTGAGAAGTCCGAAAAGTACTTTGTTGTTTATATGCTTTCCGGTCTCGCTGTGTTGTTCGGTTATTTTGCACTAACCTGGGAAGGTTTTGAAGGAGGCGCCGACAACATGGCACATTACCGCATTTCGAGGTATGCGTTCAACTATCCCCATCTTTTCCTCGACCATTGGGGAAAGCCATTTTTTACTTTGCTGAGCTCACCCTTTGCACAGTTCGGTTTCACAGGTATCCGCTTTTTCAATATTCTCACCGGCCTTTTGGCTGCTTTTTTCACCTACCTGTCAGCCAAAAAGTTTGAGATGAAAAATCCAATCCTGGCCATAGTCTTTACTGTTTTTGCCCCTATATACTTTATTCTGCTCCCAACCGGACTCACCGAGCCATTGTTTTCACTTTTGCTCATTCTTTCGGTTTATCTGATGCTTAGCCGACGGTATGTTTTATCGGCTATTGTCATTTCATTTCTTCCCCTTGTCAGAACAGAAGGTTTGGTGATCCTACCGCTCTTTTTCCTGGCTCTTATCACACACAGGAAGTATATGACAGTTTTCCTGCTTGTATCAGGCCCATTGATTTACAGTATAATCGGTTATTTTTATTTCGGTGATTTTTTCTGGCTCATCACCCACAGTCCTTATGGCGGAGCAAAAGACATCTATGGGAGTGGTGATTTTTTTCGGTTTGTAAAATCTGCCGGAAAGATTACCGGTATTCCTGAGGCTGTCCTGATTGGTGTAGGAATCATAGGCATATTTAAAGACCTGGTGTCATCCGGATTCAAATCATCCACTCAAAAAAACTTGGGCTTCTTTCTGCTGGTAGCCGCCCCCTTGCTGATATACCTTGCTGCCCACTCATATGTTTGGTGGAAAGGAATAGGAGGCTCTCTTGGGTTGATCCGGGTGATGGCGGGTATCATTCCATTGGCATCGTTACTTGCTTTAAAAGGTTACAACACGTTGATGACCCTGTTTAAAATACCCGGAAAGGCCGTAATAGTGGTATCAATAGCGCTTTCAATAACCATAGCGTATTATCCACTCTTTAAGTACCACGACTTTCCCCTTAACGAAAGTGAGCGGACCGTTGCAGAGGCTGCTTCCTGGCTCAGGGATTCAGAACACTTCAATTATAAAATCTATTATTACCATCTCTATTTTATACATTACCTCGGCATTGATCCTTTCAATACTTCCCTTTGTCAGGAAAAAATTCCGGACCGCAACCAACCATCTCACCTGATTCCGGAGGGCAGTATCATCCAATGGGATTCGCATTTTGGTCCCAATGAAGGCAGGTTACCCCTTGAAAATCTGATCAACGATCCGAATCTGGTACTGCTAAAAACCTTTGAACCCAAGGTACCGGTAAAAACATGGAAAGGTGACGCCTTCAGGGTTCATCTGTTCATCAGAACCGGAAGCGAATAGGGTAAGAGAATTTACATTTTTATATATCAGGCATATATTTTTTTATCTTTGCCGCTCCAAATCCGGATTTTGGTTCGGATTTCGGGGTGTAGCGCAGTCCGGTTAGCGCGCTTGACTGGGGGTCAAGAGGTCGGGAGTTCAAATCTCCCCACTCCGACGAATAAACGAATAGAGGTTCAGCAGGTTTTTGAATGATCGGGAAATTGTCGGTTAGCGTGTCACGCCATGGGCGTGAAGGTCGGGATTTCAAATCTCCCCACTCCGACCTGGTAAGACTTTTATTTTTTTACACCACCCCATAAATAATCCGACTAATTGAGGGCTTGCTCTTCGATATTGCTCCGGGAGACAGAATGGTCAATTGAGTTTCCTGACTAATGAAAGTTTTGGGATAGGAAAATAATCAGAGATTGTTCTCTCACGCAGCGCAGTCAGCCGGCGCGCAATGCTCCATCGGTAATAGCAGACCATACTGAGGAAAGAAGCATTCATGAGGG
>JBLRXC010000080.1:0-13487 GCA_047920975.1 Bacteroidales bacterium
TTTGATATGACCTTAATTGTATCATTGGAAAAACTAATCGTCGATTGCACCTCCTTTACAGGATCTTTGGCAGGTATTTTCTCTTTTGGGTGTTCCTCAGATGAAGTGTCCTGGCTTGAGTCTCCCGTTTTGATCAGGGTGATTTCGCTGATTGGTTCTGTAATCAAAGGTTTAGTCTTGGACTTATCATCCTTCGGGCCGATGGTAAGTTTGTGAACCTTCCTGGCTGAAGGTTCCGCGAACTTCACTGAACGATCGGTATTAAACCCGGTGGCTACCAGCGTAATACTGATTTTGTTGCCCAGCGACGAATCTTTTCCGTTTCCCCAGATAATTTCTGCATTTTGTCCGGCCTCCTGTTGAATATAATCCGTAATTTCAGTGACCTCATCCATGGTTATTTCTTCATCTCCTGAAGCAATATAAAGAAGAATATTTGCTGAACCTTTGATCTGATTGTCGTTCAGCAATGGAGAGGACAATGCCTCTTCGACTGCCTTGATTGAACGATTCTCACCTTCTGCGACGGCCGACCCCATGATGGCCGTGCCGCTGTTTTTCATTACTGTTTTTACATCTTCAAAGTCTACGTTGATGTAACCTGTAACTGTAATTATCTCTGCAATTCCTTTGGCGGCAACCGTTAAAATATTGTCGGCACGCTGAAAAGCTTCCGATAATTTCAGGTCGCCATAGACTTCCCTCAATTTGTCATTACAGATAATGAGTAATGAGTCTACATAATTTCTTAATTCCTCAATACCGGATTCGGCCTGCATTTTTCGTTTTCTTCCTTCAAATGAAAAGGGAATGGTAACGATGCCCACGGTCAGAATGTCGAGTTCTTTTGCTGCCTGTGCAATGATAGGGGCAGCACCTGTTCCGGTTCCGCCACCCATACCTGCTGTAATAAACAGCATCTTCGTGTTTTTCTCGAGGATGCGTTTCAGGTCTTCAATGTTTTCAACGGCAGCTTCACGGCCAACTTCAGGGATAGAACCGGCGCCAAGGCCTTTTGAACCCAGTTGTATTTTGGTCGGGATAGAACTTGATTCAAGCGACTGTGCATCGGTATTGCATATGATGAAGTCCACACCCTGGATTCCCTGTTCAAACATGTGGGAAACAGCATTGCTTCCCCCGCCTCCAACTCCAAGTACTTTGATGATAGATGATTGATTTTTAGGCAGATCAAATTTGAGCATTTCTTCCATGATTTTTCATTTAAAATTATCTTAAATAGTTCCGGATAATTGCACCCAATCTTTTTTTTATCAACAAATTTGATGTTAATTGTGGCATGTTATCAATTGTTTAGCGTTGCCATTCCTCAGACACCATCTTTTTCAAAAAAATCCTGTATTTTTTTCAGAAAACTGGAGTGCCTTGATTCCTCCGCTTCATCTTCTTCTTCAGCAGAAGTTTTTTTCCTGGGTTTGGCTTTTGAAGTGTCATCACCATGGACTTTTTTCATTTCCTGATTATATCTTTTAAGTCCTTCAATGACCAATCCGATACCCGTAGCATACATAGGACTTGCCATCTCTTCATTGACATCATTGGCCAGGTGTTCGTTCGGATAACCAATACGGGTATCCATTCCCGTGATGAATTCAGTTAACTGGGGCAGGTGTTTTAGAAGTGCTCCGCCTCCGGTGAGTACGATACCGGCGATCAGTTTTTTCTCATACCCTGAGTTTTTGATTTCATAGTATACATGCTCAATGATCTCTTCGGTTCTTGCCTGAATGATACTTGCCAGGTTTTTCAGACTAATTTCCTTGGGTGGTCTGCCTCTTAATCCGGGAATCGCAACAATTTCATCGGCTCTGTTTTCACTGGCCAGTGCAGATCCAAACTTGATCTTTAATTCTTCGGCATGTTTGCGGATAATGGTGCAGCCTTCCTTCACATCTTCTGTGATCACATCACCTCCAAAGGGAATGACCGCAGTGTGGCGGATAATATTGTCCTGGAAAATGGCAATATCAGTGGTGCCTCCTCCAATATCCACCAGGACTACTCCGGCCTCTTTCTCTTCGTCACTCAATACAGCGGAAGCAGATGCAATGGGTTCAAGCAGCAGATCAACCACTTCGAGTCCCGCTTTCGTGACGCATTTATAGATATTTTTTGCGGCAGTGGTCTGACCAATGATGATGTGGAAATTAGCCTCCAGACTGTTCCCAAGCATCCCAACCGGCTCCTTGATGCCTTGTTCGTTGTCAACAATAAAATCCTGGGCAATCACTTCAATGATCTCTTCTCCTGGGCTCATGTTCAGGTTGAACATGCTGTTCATTAAGGTTTCCAGATCTTCGCGGCTGATCTCCTCGTCGTAGTTTTGCCGAATGATTCCACCGCGGTGCTGAAGACTTTTGATATGTTGCCCGGCAATACCCACGTTCACATACGAAATGGTGAAACCAGCCTTGCTGGATGCTTCTTCAATGGCAATTCGTATTGAATTTACGGTATTCTCAATATTTGAAACCACCCCTCTCTTTACGCCAATGGACTCTGTTTTTCCGTGTCCAAGGATTTCAATTTTACCGTATTCATTCTTCCGCCCGACAATTGCGGCAATTTTGGTGGTGCCAATGTCTAATCCAACAATAATATCAGTAGCTTTCATAAATGGATGTTTAATTTTTTGAACAAACTACCTGGTCCCTGAACTTGAGATTGATTGTTTTATATGTTCCCCAACCAGCTTTCCCAATGCCATACCGATAGAAAACAATGAGTTTTTCAAACTTGAGGTCCATATCACTGATATCGCCGAACTGGATGATGTGTTTCCCAAGTTTGGGTACCAATTCAAATTCCTTGTCCTGAGTTACATAGATCTGTTCAATCATTGCATTCAGGAATTCATCGTTTTTGATATGCAAAGCTAATCGGTGCAAATCATTCAAAATGGGAAAGTTTTCATTTTTTATTAAGTTCAAAGTGTCAGCATACGGGTAGGGTATATGACCGCTGGCAACAAGAATGCGCGACGAGAAGCCTTGCTTAACGGGCATTGCACTGCCAGACATATCCACATAATAACTTTGATTTTTTTCGTTGATAACCCTTAACAGTGGTTGCTTTTGAATCACTTTTATTTTCAGGTGACCTGTTAATGTGTGAAAAACCTGTGCATTCGCTATAAACACATTTTTCTGAACCAGTTGCTCCATATCTGCCAGGTTTATTTCGGAAATTCTCCTTCCAACCAAAGTGTCAAATGATGCATGGACACTCTTTTTAATCATATGTTCATCAATCAATGGATCTGCATTGTTGTAATCAATCAGAATTGCTATGCTTTTACAGGTAATCTTTTTGTGCTCTTTTTCGATGAAACCCACCAGTACGATCAAACCGGCAAATAGCATCAGCCATACTGATATTCCGGCAACTCTCTTCATGTTGTGCAATGTTTGGTTTGCAAATGTTTTTTAAGGGGTTCTATCAATAAATCGATATCCCCTGCCCCAATGGTAAGCAGAATATCATAGTGATGCTGGTCAAGTGTGTCAAAGATTCGGGTTTTTTCCACCAGTATTTTCTTTTCAATTTTAATACGGCTGAGAATCATTGCAGAATCGACTCCTTCTATAGGTTCCTCACGTGCAGGATAAACAGGCAGTAGAATAATTCTATCCAGCAAGCTGAGTGCCGCAGCAAATCCGTCAGCAAAATCACGTGTTCTGGAATAGAGATGTGGCTGAAAGATACCCGTTATACTTTTCCCGGGATAAATTTTTCGTACCGAATTCACAAAAGCTTTTATCTCTTCCGGGTGGTGTGCATAATCATCAATGAATATCAAATCCTTCGCCCTGATCTGGTAATCAAAGCGCCTGCGGATACCCTGAAATCCGGGAAGGGCCATTTTGATCTCCTTTGCATTGACTCCGGCAAGCAGGGCATTTGCAGAAGCAGCAATAGTGTTCTCAACATTGAGGATGCCCGGCATACCAGGTGAGCAATCTTTAATCTTTCCAAACGGCGTGATCAGATCAAAAATATACTGGTCATCTTTAAGTTTAATATTTTCAGAATAGAAATCAGCCTTATCTTTCAAAGCGTAGCTATAGACAATCCCATCAAAAACAGGTTTAAGGTCAATGCCTTTTTTGAGGATGATTTTTCCGTTCGGCCTTGTTTTGGAAAGAAACCCCAGGAATCCTGTTTTTAAATTCCGATAATCATTGTAAATATCAAGATGGTCGGCATCCATAGAGGTCACTGTGGCAATGGAAGGTTTAATCTGAAGAAATGAGCGGTCGTACTCATCTGCTTCAACAACCAGCCAATCTGACTTTTCTGATACCATAAGATTGGTACCTGTGTTTTTTGAAATTCCTCCCAAAATAGCGGTGCAATCAATGCCGGAATTTTGAAGCAGATGAGCTGTTAATGTTGAAACTGTTGTTTTTCCATGTGTACCTGCTACAGCAATGGTTTTGTAATTTCGGGTGATCATGCCCAGGATTTCTGAACGCTTCCTCATCGGTATACCTGAATTTTTCAGGTGAACAAAAATGTTCAGGTCATATGGAACCGCCGGGGTATAAATCACAAGATCCAATGCTTCCGGGATTTGAGACAGGGAGTCCTGAAAGTGCACCTGTATCCCTTCAGCCATCAGCTGGTTGGTAAGAGCAGAAGGTGTTTTATCGTATCCGCTGACCAGAATTCCTTTTCGATGGTAGTACCTTGCCAGTGCACTCATACCAATGCCTCCGATACCGAGAAAATAGATTTTATTAACTTTTTCAGGATGCATTGATATTTATTTGATGATGAGTTTTATAATTTCATTAGCGATTGCATCGGCAGCAGAAGGCTTTGCCAGTGATAACGCATTCCTTCCCAATGCTTCCTGTTTTTGCGTGTCATTGACCAGATCCGTCAACACAATCCCAAGATTTTTCATGGCATCCCGGTCGCTGATCATGATGGCAGCATCTTTTTCGACCAAAGCTCTGGCATTTTTCGTCTGATGATCTTCTGCGGCAGAGGGCAGGGGTATAAAAACAGGAGGTTTGCCAACTGCACAGATTTCTGAGATGGCAATGGCCCCGGCTCTTGAAACGATGATATCTGCCATTGCATAGGCCAGGTCCATTCTGTCGATGAATTCGTGTACGCTGAGTAGATTGATATTTTCTGGCCTAACCGCTGCAATGGCTTCCTGGTAATATAGTTTGCCGGTTTGCCATACCAGTTGAATTCCTAAAGTTTCGAAAATTCCGAGGTGCTTATGTACGCTTTTGTTGATTGACATAGCACCCTGACTTCCTCCAACAACAAGCACTGTTTTCCGGTCAGGATCCAGTTTGAAAAAATCTGCGGCTTCCTCTCTTTTTCCTTCAATCATGATTACTTGTCTCCGTACCGGGTTCCCAGTCAGGACAATTTTTTGAGCGGGAAAATATTGATCCATACCTTCATAAGCAACACATATTTTTTGCACTGAGCGTGACAAAATTTTGTTGGTGATGCCCGGGTATGAGTTCTGCTCCTGAATCAGTGCAGGAATTTTTTGACCGATGGCTGCCCGGAGTGTGGGACCACTGGCATAGCCACCAACACCTACAGCAACATGTGGTTTGAATCTTTTGATGATCCTTTTTGCTTTTTGTAGACTTATCAATACTTTCATTGGAAACAGTAGGTTTTTGATGGTCAGCTTTCTTTGGAATCCGCTTATCCATAGACCTTCTATGGGAAACCCGGCTGCCGGCACCTTCTCCATTTCCATTCTTCCTTTTGCGCCCACAAAAAGAATTTCAATGTGTTTGTCCTTTTCCTTTAATGCATTGGCAATGGCTATTGCAGGAAATACATGGCCACCGGTCCCGCCTCCACTGATAATGACCCTATGCGATTGATGGTTGGTACTCTTCATGGGCTTCAGGATTGTTTTCAATTTCTCTGCTTACACTTAAGATAATTCCAACGGCTATACTGGTGAACCATAAGGAGGTTCCTCCCATGCTGATCAGGGGAAGCGTTTGGCCAGTGACCGGAAGCAGATTCACCGCCACCCCCATGTTGATCATGGCCTGGAAAACCAGACTGAAAGCCAGACCTATGGTAAGGAATGCGCCGAAATTTCGGGGACATTTCGTTACAATTTTGACCGCCCTGAACAGCAGAATCATATACAGGAAAACGATGACGATACCCCCAATCAATCCATATTCCTCAATGATAATGGCATAAATGAAATCAGAGTAAGGATGGGGTAAAAAATTCCGTTGTTCGCTGTTCCCGGGCATTTTTCCAAAGACGCCACCTTTTGCAATCGCGATTTTGGCCTGCTCTACCTGGTAGTAATCATCACTGTTTGAACTCTGGAAGTTTTCAATTCTTGATTTCCAGGTGTTCAACCGGGGCAGCAGATCGGGATAATAACCGGCAACCATAAAAAATATGAGCAGAAGCACGATGCCACTTCCCACCAATGAGGTTATGTACCTGAAAGGTACACGTCCAATAAACATCAATACGAGACTGGTGGCAAATAAAATGGCTGCAGTGGAGAAATTGGCAGGAAGAATGAGAAAACAAACAATTAATACCGGTAGTATGATCGGTATGAATGCATGCCTGAAATCCTGAATGTTCTCCTGTCGTTTGGTTAACATCCGGGCCAGATAAATAATCAGCGCCAGTTTTGCAAGGTCAGATGTTTGAAATGTAAAACCAAAAGGTAGCTTTAAAAAACGCTGCGCCTCATTGACATTTACTCCAAAAACTAAAGTGAGTAGCAAGAGAGGTATTGCAATCCACAAGACGATCTGGAATATTCTGGAATAATAGGTGTATTTGACAAGATGAGCCAGATACATCAATACAAGACCGAACATCAGAATGACCAGGTGTTTGATCATGTAGTACTCAGTATTGCCCCCCTGATACTTGTAGGCGAGTGTGCCTGTTGAACTATATACAGCGAGCACAGAAACAACTGAAAGGATGATAACCACCAGCCAGATGATCTTATCCCCTTTGACTTTGTTCTGTATTGCTTTCATGATTTTTGTCATATTATAATTTATTGACAGCTTCCCTGAATTTGTCTCCTCTCTCCTCGAAGTTTTCAAACAGGTCGAAACTGGCACAAGTCGGCGACAACAGCACAATGTCATCATTTTTACCAAGATGAATACCAAGATTTACAGCCTCATCCATTGAAGTAGTTTCAACAATCGTTTCAACACTGTTTTTGAATGCATTGATCAGGTTCGCATTGTCTTTTCCAAGACAAATGATTGCCTTTACCTTCTTTTTGACGAGGTCCTGAAGAAGAGAATAGTCGTTTCCCTTATCGATGCCCCCGGCTATCCAGATAATTGGATTTTGGGCATTTTCAAGTGCATACCAGGTGGAGTTCACATTCGTGGCTTTTGAATCATTGACAAAGTCAATGCCGTGAATACGGGCGATAAATTCAAGCCGGTGCGGAACATTCTGAAAATCGGAAAAACTCTCTTTGATGATATCCTTTCTGATATCAAGAATCCTGGCAGCTATGCCGGCTGCCATTGAATTGTAAAGGTTGTGTTTTCCCTGCAGTGCTAATTTTTCAAGTGTCATTTCAAAAATATTTGGTTTTACATTGATTGTTAATTTTTCCTCATTTGCCCAGGCTCCGTCATCCCTGATCATTTCATCAATGGAAAAGGAATACTTCCTGGCCAATATTTTCCTTAATTTCATTTCCTTGCGTATGACTGTATCATCGGCGCAATAGATGAAAGCATCAGCTTCGGTTTGATTTTGAGCGATCCTGAATTTCGAATCCGCATACTTCTGGAAATCGTATTGGTACCTGTCGAGGTGGTCGGGTGTGATATTCAGCAATATGGCAATATCTGCTTTGAAGTCATACATATCATCCAGCTGGAAACTACTGACTTCTAGAACATAGATGTCGAAATCATTTTCAACCACCTGAGCGGCAAAGCTTTTCCCGACATTCCCTCCCAATCCTGCATTCAGTCCGGCTTTTTTCAACATGTGATAGAGCAGCATTGTTGTGGTTGTCTTTCCATTGCTGCCGGTAATACATATTCGCTTTGCTTTTGTGAACCTGCCTGCAAATTCAATTTCAGATATGACCGGAATTCCCTCTTTTCTTATTTTCTGAATGATGGGAACGTTTTCCGGTATTCCCGGGCTTTTAATCACCTCATCTGCCGAAAGGATCGCCATTTCAGTATGCCCTGATTCCTCAAAATCAATCTCATGATGTAAAAGAACGCGCTTATATTTTTCTTGAATGATGCCTGAATCCGAAACAAAAACTTCAAAATTTTTTTTCTTCCCGAGGGTTGCTGCACCAGTACCGCTCTCACCTGCTCCCAATATGACAATCTTTTTTCCCAATGTTCATTACCTTAACTTCAGTGTAATAATGGTAAACACTGCCAGCATAATACCCACAATGACGAAGCGCTGGACAATTTTTGGTTCTGGATATCCCTTCACCTGGTAATGGTGATGCAAAGGCGACATTTTAAAAATCCGCCTGCCTTCTCCGTATTTTTTCCTTGTATACTTGAAATAGCTGACCTGCATCAGGACAGACAAACTTTCCACTACGAAAATCCCGCATAGAATGGGTATCAGTAATTCCTTCCGGATAAGGATGGCGAAGACTGCGATGATCCCTCCAATGGCAAGGCTTCCCGTATCTCCCATGAAGACTTGTGCTGGGTATGTGTTGTACCATAGAAATCCTATGCAGGCCCCTACAAATGCACTGATAAAGATGGTCAGTTCACCAGTATCAGGCAGGTACATGATGTTCAGATAATCAGCAAACACAATATTGCCTGAAACCCATGCCAGAATACCGAGTGTTGCACCAATGATAGCAGAAACACTTGTTGCCAAACCATCCATGCCATCCGTGAGGTTTGCGCCATTTGAGACACCGGTAATAATCAGTATCACAATCGGAATGAAGATGAGGAAAGCCCATTGCTCATATCCTTCCCCTAAAAACGAAAGTGCCTTTGAATAGTCGGCTTCATTATTTTTGAGGAAGGGAATGGTTGTTTTCATGGATTTAACAGATTCTCTGGAGAACCTTTCAGAAGGATCGGTAATCTTCATCATCTCTCCCTTCTCAGACGTTGTCACCAGTTTGTCTTTGTCAATCTTTTCACGGATCACGATATCGTCGTTCATGTAAATGGTGAGGCCAATGACCAGCCCAAGGAGGATTTGTCCGTAAATTTTGAATTTACCTGCCAGCCCTTTTTTATTTTTTCTGAAAATTTTAATGTAATCGTCGATAAAACCAATGATGCCGAGCCAAACAGTGGTGAACAGCATCAGGATGATGTAAATATTATTGAGTTCGGCAAACAGCAGCGTAGGAATGATAATGGCTCCGAGGATGATGAGTCCTCCCATCGTGGGCGTTCCTTTCTTCTCATTTTGCCCTGCAAGGCCCAGGTCTCTTATTGTTTCCCCAACCTGTTTTCTCTGAAGCAGATTAATGAGACTCTTTCCAAAGAGAAGTGAAATGATGAGGGAGGTGATCACAGCACCTGCAGCACGAAAGGAGATGTACTGAAATACACCGGCCCCGGGTAATTCATAAGTTTCTCTCAGGTATGTAAACAGATAATAAAGCATAGTTCTAATTGATATTGGTTTTCATACTCAGAAACCCTTTTAAAATATCTTTATCATCAAAAGGAACCTTAACTCCTTTTGTCTCCTGGTATTTCTCATGTCCTTTCCCGGCAACCAGGATGATATCACCGGGCTGTGCCATCATGCAGGCTGTTTTGATCGCTTCCTTCCGGTCGGTAATGACAATGACTTTATTGGATTGACCCGGGTCAATGCCTTTTTTTATCTGGTGAATAATATCCTCCGGGGGTTCTGACCTGGGATTGTCGGAGGTTATGATGACTTTATTGCTGAGATTCGCTGCAACTTTCCCCATCTCAGGCCTTTTTGAGGGATCACGGTCACCACCCGCTCCAAAAACGGTAATCAGATTTTCGTTCCTTGTCCTGATTGAGTTGATGGTTTCCAGTACGTTTTTTAATGCATCGGGAGTATGGGCATAATCAACAATACCGGTAATGTTTGAGGCTGACCGGAAATAATCAAACCGCCCCTCAACGGTTTTGAGTATACTCAATGCCTGAAGCACGTGATCTTCCTGTTCTCCGGAAAGAATTGCACTTCCATATGTTGCAAGCAGGTTATAGGCATTGAACTGCCCTACGAGATTACTCCAAAATTCTTTGCCATTGACCGCCAGATTTAGTCCGTCAAAATGATTCTCAATGATCCTTCCTTTAAAATCTGCCGGTTTTTTAAGTGCATAAGTGTATGGGGAAGCGATACAATTTTGTAACATTACCATGCCGTTGCGGTCATCAGAGTTTGTTAGGGCAAAAGCCGCGGAAGGCAGGTTATCGAAGAAACGCTTTTTGGTCTGAAGGTATGCATCAAATGTATGATGATAGTCCAGGTGATCATGCGTGAGGTTTGTAAAAATGCCTCCTTTGAAGATCAGTCCGGCAATGCGCTGTTGATCAATGGCATGTGAACTCACCTCCATGAAACAATACCGGCACCCTTCTTTCACCATCCGGCTGATAAGCATGTTTAGCTGTACCGGGTCGGGTGTTGTATGGGTTGCCCCCAACCTTTCATCATCAATCCTGTTTTCGATGGTTGAAAGCATTCCTGCTTTATATCCCAGTGTCCTCATGAGATTGAACAAAAGGCTTACGATGGTGGTTTTTCCGTTTGTCCCGGTTACACCGACTAACTTCAACCGCGCAGAAGGATTGTCGTAAAATGCAGATGCAAGGAGTCCAAGAACCAATGCAGCGTTTTTTACCCGGATATAAGTGATTTTGTCTTGTCTTGACCCGGGAAGTCTTTCGCAAACAATCACTTTTGCTCCTTTTTCAATCGCTTTTTCAATGTACAGGTGGCCATCTGTCCTTGTTCCTTTGATGGCAACAAATACGGAATCAGGAACACAGGTTTGTGAATCAAAATGAATCGAATGAATATTCAGCTCATCGGATCCAATGCGCTCGTCTACAGGAATATTGAGTAATACTTCTTTTAGTGTTCTCACTTCTCAGGTTGATAAATGAATGGTAATCTGGTTCCCCCCGGATATTCTGGTTCCGGGTTGTAATGATTGCTCTCTTACAAATCCCCGTCCTCGAAGATTTACTTTCATTCCAAGACTTTCAAGCAGGTAAACGGCATCCCTGGCTCCCATACCTTTGACATCGGGTACCAGCCCCTCTTTATATATTCTTGATCTCAGGATGACATTGCTATCAGCCTTTTGGGAGATTGCCCATTGCGCCTGTGTACTCTCTTCATTCAGTGGAATTTCGAGCAAATTATAAAGTTGCTTCAGATCAGCCTGAAAACCCCGGGCATTCACAGGAAAGTCCTTGTCTGGTTTTAGGGTGTCAGGTGGGTGCATATAAAGACTGGTAGCATAAACCTTATCAGCGATGTCTTTAAAGACCGGAACAGCAACCGAACTTGCGTAGTATCTTCCGGTTGAGGGCCTGCTGACAACAACGATGCATGAATATTTCGGATGATCGGCAGGGAAATAACCCACAAAGGAGGCATTATAGTTAACTTTGTCATAACCACTGCTGCCTGTGGCAATTTGAGATGTGCCTGTTTTGCCAGCAATCCTGTAAGGCGATCGCTTCAGGCTGGATGCAGTTCCATATTGAACGACTCCTTCAAGAATTTCATGAGCCATCTCAAGTGATTTACCGGAACAGACAGACCGGTTGATAACCTGAGGCCTGAATCTCTTCTTCTTTCTTCCCGATTCGGATACCTCCGTCACAAACATAGGTTTCACCATCACACCGTCATTGGCTATGGCATTATAAAAGGTCAGCATTTGCAGGGGTGTCATTTGCAGTTCATAGCCAATGGACATAAATGGCAGCGAAACCTTCGACCAGGACTTGTCTTTCGTGTTTTTAATGACCGGTATTCCCTCTCCGGGTATCTCCAGATTCAGGGGGTTGTTGATGGACATCTGGTAAAGCCTGTCAATAAATTTCTGTGGGTTTTCGGAGTATTTGTCATAGACCAGTTTTGAGATTCCAACGTTTGATGATTTTTCAAAAACCTCCCGTACAGAAACCCGGCCATCTCTTATCGCATGTACATCCTGAATCGTGAGGCCACTATATACTGCATAACCACGGTCAATATTGATGGTGTCGTCCAGATTTTCCAATCCATCTTCAAAAAGGGCAACCATGGAGGCCAGCTTAAAAGTTGAACCCGGCTCAATGCTTGCCCCGAGTGCATGGTTGTACGTCTCTTTATATGTGTTTGTTTTTTTATCGAGAGATAAGTTGGCAATAGCTTTTACAGCACCAGTACTTACCTCCATCAAAACGGCACATCCCCAGTCAGCCCTGTGTTCAATCAGATGACTGTGCAGAGAGGATTCAGCAACATCCTGCAACAAAACATCAATGGTTGTTATGATGTCTTTTCCATTAACTGGCTCCACCTCGTTTTCATCAATTACCGGAACCCAGTCACCGTGGTTTATTTTCCTGCGAAGCTGTTTACCATCTCTGCCGGTGAGGATTTCGTTATACGCACCTTCGATTCCTACAAAAATTTCTTCTGCGCTCAATTCATATCCAATAGTACGCAAAGCAAGACTCCCGAATGGTTTTTGACGGATTGTTCCCGGAATGGCAATCAATCCTCCTCTGTTTTTTCCCCTGTCAAAAATCGGGAAGGTCCGCAGTTTTTGGAGTTGCTCGTAGGTTACATTGTTCTTGATCAGGAGATACCGGTTGCCGCTTTTTCTGGCTTTTTCTATGGCTGACCTGTACGCCCAGGCTGATTTGTCACCAAACAACTTTGAGATTTCCTGGGCCAGTTTTGCAATGTTGTTTTGAAAATCGGTTTCAGAAATCAGGGGAGAAGCTGCATCCATGCGGATTTCGAAAATTGGAGCAGATGTTGCCAGAAGACTTCCGTCACTGGCATAAATATTACCCCTGAGCGACTCAACATTAAAATATTTAACAGTTTGTGAATCGGCCCGTCCGATCAGCTCTTTGCCTTCCGCAACCTGAATGTGGATGGTTTTGACAATTATTGCCAGCGCAAAAAGGAGCATGACTGAATAAACCAGAAAAACCCTCCACAATATGTCAGTTTTCTCGTTATTCATAGTGTCTTATTTGTCAACCACAATTTTTTGCGGAGGTACGGTAGATTCTTTGATTCCCTTTCCGGAGAGATCCCTGGCGATTTCTGACTGCCTGCTCTTCGAAACACGAAGTGATTTAATGTAAATGTGCTCGTAACGGAGTTCCTTCACCTCTTTCTGTAGCCTTTCAATTTTACGAATGTTTTTTTCGGCGTAATAGGAATTCCCGATATAAACCAGTCCGATAAAAGCCAGAAAAAGCAGAAACGGAAAA
>JBLRXC010000081.1:0-13481 GCA_047920975.1 Bacteroidales bacterium
CAAGTGTTCCCTGGAGGATGGCATATGTGCCTACATTTTCACCCGCAACGCGGGAAAGTGCACCCGTGAAAGCGTCTGAACCGATCAGGGCGGGAGTGAACTGGTAAGTCAGTTCGGGATCAACCTCGCCATATATTTTTGATTTTGGATCGGCAGTAACAGCGATTGCCTTTGGTGTGATATCTGCCAGTGCTGAAGGTGCCCCGGTCAGGAACAGCTCGTATTTGGCGGCATCAGCCCCTGAAAGCGATGCACCGGCTATATATACAGGAATATCTGTGCCTGCATCGGCGGTTGCAAAATGAATTTCAACTCCTGTCAATGAAACCGCATCACCTGCAAACACACCGCTCAGTGCCAGGTTATTTGCGAGAAATGTTGCATCGGTCAATCCATCGTAAATCTTGTCATTGGCCTCAAATGACCCGGTGATGTAGAGCGGGCATTTACCAAGATCAACACCGGATGCCCCGGCATAAATGAACCCGGTAACTTCCAGACCCCATTGTTCAACATAGAAAACTGTCTGGATGGTTGCTTTTGGATCACCGGCAGGCATGATGATAAAATCACCGGTACCCGAACCTGCCTGATCATGGCTGAAAGTTAGTACCGTGTATTCAGTACCTGCTGACCATGTAATACCCTGCCAGTCAATTCCAACATATGTTGCATAGCTGTATCCTGCGTCCGAGAAGGTTACACCCTGCTGTGCAAGCGGATAATTCGGAACAGCATTGGTCAGGTTAACCGCGTCCGGCCATTTGATGGTGAACTGAACATTGGTAAGTGCGGTACCTGATAAATTGGTTGTTGGCCTTAATACAATCTCAAAACCACTACATGTAGTTGAATGAAGGCCGATGTCAATGGTTTGTGCCTGTGTGCTCATGAAAGTAAAAAGCAATGGCAGCAAGAGTAAAATCAGTTTTTTCATAAATTGATGTTTTAAATTGTTTATTCCTGTTTAAGTTAAATAATTTATATTTTTATCTCTTGCAACCTATTCAGGTGCCTGAGAGGATTCATTAATATTTTGAAACCATAAATCGTTCTTGTCCGGGTTATTGACCTGTCCATCCAGGTTAAAATCACCACCCTTGTATCCGCTGCCAGCTGCGTGAGGAACCCAGGACTGCAATCGGTCATCAGCATTGACGATGCCATCAGGAACACCGTCACCGGCTATCATGCCATATGAACTTCCGTTCAGCTGCTTTTGGCCGTTCTGGTATGCTTGGGAGGCGGACGCAGTAAAATCAAAATGATAAGTCAAACCGTCTGTCGTTGTGATATGATCCGAATTAATGATGTCCAGGTGGTTCCTGTGCCTGATGACTACAAAAAGTTTCAGCACTAATGAATTGTTGAACCGTAACGGGGAAATCCCGTCCAATCCGGTCACTGTTCCGTCTTTCATCAAGAGTGCTGACTGCATGTCAAAGGTTGTGACCTGCGTTGCAGAACCTGCATCAGGCGCATCCCTGAGTTCCAGCAATAACCAGTCAACCATATCATCCGGAATATCAATCAGCGTTTCGTTCCCTTCATAATTCCAGGGTAAATCGCTGTAGGGTTGATGCAGGGGAATGTTCCCCGATTCATTCAGCAAGGTGCTCATCTGACCGGTCAGCGGATCGAAAGGACCTTCGAGAAATACCCTGAGATCAAGTTCACCACAGGGGCCTGTGTATGCATTCAGCGCATTGAGATAAACGACACCGGTTTGGTCAAGTCCCAGTAATTCCACATAATAAACCCCGTTGTTCGCGATAGCCCAGTTCCAGTTGTCAATCAGGAAATCAGTATACCCGGTGCCTGACTGATCATGTGCAAAAGTTAGTATTGTGTATTCAATTCCGGAGGTCCAGACTACAGGATAGGCGGTTACTGTAGCAAAAACAGCATAATTTGTGTCGTTTTCTGTGACCACCTGTCCCTGGAGTTCAACATCAAAATCGGAGTCAAAGTCAATCAGGTTGACCAATCCGGATTTCCATTTGATGGTAAATTGAATATTGGTAATGTAATTGTTTGCAATATCGGTATCAGGACGGAGTTTGACTTCAAATTTGTTGCAGGTAGTATTAAAAAGTCCCATGTCAATAAGGATATTCCCGGACCCTTCAGTACCATTTGAAATGTTCTGTTCGTTGATTATCTTACCGTTGATGTGTTCGGATTTATTATCACCTGCATAATTGAGTGATTCTGTTGTTTGCTCGTCATACATGACAGCAGGATTGTATATTATATCCATGTATGAAGTTGCAACTCCAAACATGGGTGCAACCAGGATGAAAAACAATGTTGTTGTTGCAAATAAACCAGAGGTAATATTGATATTATTCTTCATGTCTGTTTCAGTTCAATCCGGCAAATAAATCTGATCTTTCATTCTATTTCTTTTAGTCTGTGGTCATTAAAAGGGCACCTGTGATTGCTGCCCTGTATTTTTATGCCACAGATCGTTTTTATCCTTGTTATTGACTTGCGCATCCAGATTCATGTCTGAAGGAAGATAGCCCTTTCTGCCCGCCTGCTCTTCCCATAATACTGAGATGTCATTCATCCCGACTGTTCCATCGCTGTTGCTGTCGCCTGCAATCATGGCCCATATCCCGGGGGCAACCTGGTTGTGACCCTGCTGAGAACCGTGTGCCTGTCCCATGCCCGAAGAAAAGTCCCATGAATATGTTCCGTTCATCTCCTGTAATCCGGTTGCCGACATCACAGCAAGGTGATTGCGGTGTATCACCACTACATAGAGGTTCTCACTGACCACAAGGTCAAAGTAGAGGTTTCCCGTTCCGGTTGCCTCGGTAACATCACCGTTTTTCAACAGCAGCGCCGCCTGACGGCCAACTATTTTATCAGGGGTTGCAGAAGAAGCGTCACCACCGGTTTCCCTTAATTCTACCAGAATCCAGTCAACTACGTCATTCACCGGGTCCGGACCCATTTTTTCAGTGCCCGGGTAATACCACGGATTCACATTGTAGGGCTGGCTGTCCGGAATCAAATTCTGTTGATTAAGGTCTGTGTTCATTTCGGCAGTGCCGAAAGATCCCTCAAGGAATACTTTCAGGTTCAGTGAAATAGATGGATGTGGCAAAACCTCAATCACCAGTGGTTCGGAATAAGCCTCCGGGCAAAGTCCTTTTGCAATGGATGTCCTGTAAGAAAAGGTTCCGGCAGTTTCCGGTATTTCACTGTAAACGGTCAGACCTGCGGTGCCGGCTATATCCTGCCACGGCCCATCGCTGATCTTCCGCTGCCATGTATTTACATTTCCTGAAAAACCCGAAAGGATCATATCTCCTGTTGGCTCCCCTTTATAAATTGTGTCATTTCCTGAAATATGGCCGCCCACACTTCCCAGGAATAAGCCGGGCTGATAAATAACCCCTGTTTGCTCCGTACCCAAAAATTCGATATAGAAGTTCCCGTTGTTGATCGCCGTCCAGTCATCTTCAATGATCTCAAAATGAGAACAACTCCCATTGGTGTGTGTAAAAGACGAGATAACATATTCCTGGTTGGCCGTCATTGCCAATGGATTCAGCGGGGCTGCCGCAAATACCTGGTAATAATAGCCGTTATGCAAAACAGGATCACCCTGCGGTGCTATGAAAAACGGGAAAATGTACTGGACACTGATGCTCACAAACGGATTATTCCAGCGCACAGTGTAAAGGATGGCTGTTACGGTCTGGATTGAAGAGATATTGAAATCCGGCCTTATTTTTATCTCGATGTTATTGGATACGGTTGTGGATTCAAATATGCCAATATCAATCTGGTCTCCTTTGGCCCGGATCAGGGCTGAAAAAACGAGCAACAATATGATTAACCTCTTTGTCATCCTGAACTTAACTGGTTTTTAGAGACTGTTTAAAAATTCATTTAAATAATTAATAGTGACAATCCTGCCACTAAGGCACCAAGACACTAAGAAAACACAAGGTGCGTAAAATGAATGATTTAACTTAGTGAAACTTTGTGCCTTCGTGTCTTTGTGGCTATAAAAAATTACCATTTGAATCATTTTTAAACAGGCTTTTAATCTATCCATATTTTTTTCCTGAACACTTTTCCGGTTTTATCATCGGAATATATGATGATGGCTAACCCGGTAGGGGAAACTTCCATACTGTAAAACTTAACCAATGAAACATGCGTCTGAAGCACCTGCTGACCCATGAGGTTGTATATCGTCAACTTTCCTGATAAAAGTTCGTTTGATGGACTTCGCAGGAAAACCGACCCGTTGCCGGTGGAAATCTCTATTTCAGAATTCATTGGGCTTCCGTTAGTGTGCGTGGTAGTCATGGTGTCCAAAACGGTTACCACTGCACTTTGCGACCATGTTTCAGGGCAATCCTCATGCTGGACCACACACCGGTACTCCCATTCACCCGTATAGGAGGGAACTTCGGCGTAAGTTACAACTCCGGCGGTGGCGCTGATGTATGACCATGATCCCCCGTTCCATCTCTTTTGCCATCCATTGACAAACCCATGATGGTCTGAAAGATTGAGCAACCCTGTTGATTCTCCCAACTGAATGGTAGTGCCACCGGAAATAATACCTCCGGCCGAACCATAATTCAGCACCGGCTCATAGATGATCCCGGTGACATCCAGCCCCAAAAATTCAATGTAAACATTTCCATTGTTGTTCTGTGTCCAGGTATCGTCGGCAATTTCAAAATTTGCACAATCGCCGTTGATCCTTATGAGTGTGCTGACAACATATTCCTCATTGGCGTTCATACCCGCCGGATTAAGCGGAACTGCGGCAAAAAGCTGATAGATTGAACCGTTCCACATAACCGGTGCACCCTGGGGTGCAATGAAAAACGGGAAAATGTATTCAACCCCCAGCGAAACGGCCGGATCATCCCACTTCAGGGCAAACAGAATGGCTGTGATGGTCTGGTTTTCAGCAATGGAAAAACCGGGTCTCAACCTGATGTCCATCCGGTCGGCGGCTGCAGGCGACTGAAAAATACCAATATCAATGGTGTTTGCAAGCGCAATGTTTCCTGAAAGTAATAATCCCATGACCAGGCTCAGAAAGAATTTCTGCCTCTTCGACCGGGCGCTGCTGATGATAGATATTGCCATGCTCTGCTCCACTGTTATAGTTTTACCTTATTATTATCGGGCACTGTTTACCTGATTATCAGTAAATCCCTGAACACTGTATTCTCACCTGAGAGATTAACCATGTAGGTTCCCGGAGGTAATCCCTTGAGATCCAGTTGTGTTGTGGTTGTTTCATTTGCCATGACAATCAACTGGTCTTGTGCCACCCTGACTCCCAGCATGTTGTAAACTGAGATGACTATTTTCTGTCGGATAAGGGATGTGAAGCTCACATTGACGTGGCTCTGCATCACCGGATTGGGATAGATCCGGAACTCTGTCAGTCCTTCTGCATCAGATACCTGAAGGCCCGGTGCAAGAATTGAACCTGTATTGTCATGCCCCCACACGGAAACATAATACATTCCATTTTGTGCTGCCGTGAAACTGTCTTCTGCAATCCACAACCGGCCGGTGATCATAACCTGTTCCAGGTTTTCAAAGGTGATCACGGTGATCTTTTCACCTTTGCTGAACGGATCCGGCAGATAAACCGGTGTGACCGAAGCAAATACCTTGTATGAGAACCCGCCTGATTCTTTGATGCCTCCCTGCGGGGCCAGCATGAATTCAGATTGATAAGAACCAATCAACTCTTTGATCTCATTGTCACCCGACTTCCAGCAAAGGGTAAACTGGATGTTATCAACCATACCGTTGGTCAACAGTTCATTGTTCAGTATGTCAACATTCACTGTTTCTTTTGGTGAAGACAGTACCAGGTCAAAAGCACCCTCATTGCCTGTCTGGGTTTTAGCGGTTGGTACGGCGCCCGGCACTATCGAGTAATAGAGGTTGGTAAGGAAGGGTTCGCCGGTAAGGATGTTCAGATTTTCAACAATGTAGCCCCTGTCATTGGCCGAACCAATGTACAAAACAAAATTGTTCAAATTCAGGTCCTCATGCCAGTAGCCGTTGGTGATCCATCCGTTGAGGTTGGACGACCCGCTTTCATTGACTATCCTCGAAATGATCGGTCCCCGGTCATTTCCCGGGCCGCTGTATTGCAGGATGCCATCATTGGTAATATCTCCTGCAATCATCCCGTAAACGCCGGCGCCAAGCTGAACGGCAGCATTGGTTCCGTAAATGTTGGAAAGACTGCTGAGGTCAAATTCAGCCACCGGCAGTGTTTTAGCTGTGGCCGACATCAGCGGCATATGGTTGCGGTGCCAGATCACCAGGTAGCAAGAGTCTCCTCCGTGAATATCCGGGTAGTCAATGTCATTGATGACCAGGCTCACGATTCCGTCGTTGTTCAGCAGGCAGGCAAAACGCTCAAACATGGTCTCCGGTCCGGTACCTGACCTTAGTTCGACCAGTATCCAGTCAATAGTGGATGCTGTGGGCGTAGCTGTCTCGGTGCCCGTGTAATTCCATGGCGCTGCATTGAAGGGCTGATTGGCCGGTATCTGGCCGGCATCATACAGATCGGTATTCATCATGCCGGCATTGTAGGGGCCCTGAAGCATTACCCTGAAATCAAGGGTGACTGGTTGAATTGTTACCGACACCTGTGTCCTTGTATCGCTGGTGCAACCTGCGCCGGGATCAACCGTCTCTGCCCAGGCCGTGTAAGTGCCTGCATTGATTCCGGAAGGGTCGGTTGTGACATTGCCTCCCACCGGTGCGTCGTACCAGACAACAGAAGCCCCCAATGGAACGGTGGCTGTTCCGGTGTGAACCTCGCCATTGTAAACAGTTGTAATGTTTCCTGCTATCGGCGGAGGACAGTCAATACCACCGGTGGTTACATCCAGGCTGAAATCATCAAAGCTGAGGTACCAGGGGATGTTGGTGGGGCAATTGACCCGGATGGCAAAATAGTAAGTGCCAGACTCAACAGGGCTGAAGTTATAGACCGCCTGCGCGTAATCCAGGGTTGTTGTAATGTCATCGGTTACGAAAGAATTGCCGAGTTGGATTGCACCTGTTGAAACAGGATCGGTATTGTAGAATACATCGCCTGTCCACCCGGTATATCCGTCGCCTGCCCACCAGAAAGAGAAATCATAGGATGTGCCTCCCTCCAGATCAAATCCGGAGGTCCAGATATATTCTTCAATTGCCAGCCAGGATATCCTGAGAAACTGGGTTCCGGTGCGAGCATCAGCATCATATCCCGAACTTGAATTCTTTGCAGTTACCCATTTGTTTGTCTCCCTGAACCAGCAGCCGGGAATAAAAGGCACTGAGGCTGATTCAAATCCTTCGCTCCAGGGCAGGGAGGAAACCGCAACACAAAATGTTGCAGCCTGAGCATTGATACCGGGAGAATAATCCAATCCGTCGTATGAAAACGCCCTGTAATAATATTTTGTATTGGGGTCAAGTCCTGAATGCGATACCGGAGAACCGGTTCCGTTATGCAACAGTATACCTCCGGCAAAAGTCGAACCCTGTGACGGGGGTAGTCCTTGCGGATCAATGAACTCACTGCTTGTATTCCATACAATGACCACATTGTTGTTGAAGGCATTTGCATGGAAGGAGAGGTCAATTTGTTCATCGCTTATGGTTGTGGCAGCCAGGGCGGTTGGCCTGACCACCCCGAGGTTATACACCTCAACATCATCAATGGCCCAGCCTTCCGATTCATTAAAATAATTACTTTCATCAGTGCCATACCTGAACCTGAATTGTATTATTTCGCCTGAAAATTCTTTTAGGTCTGAAGTTGATTGAATCCATCCTGATTGATGACCTGCATAGGCCGTCGAAAAATAGTTAAACTTTGGCGGAGATATGGGACCATTGGCATTCGATGAATTGTACCAGTTGTAGCTTTTAACGGTTGTGAAGTTTGATCCCGATCCCTGCTTGTTGTTAAGTTTATGCCAGGTAGTTCCGTTATCGATAGTATATTCAACAATGCAGGCATCAAACCAATACTCTGTATTGAAGTTATGCCAGAAAGAAATCATTGGATGATCAAGAATGGTAAAATCAAAATGTGGTGATAATATATATGCATTGTGATTGTGGGATGTTATTCCGGTAGTTTTGGTAACGTAAGCGTTTGCTCCGGAATATGCACCGGATAGCTGAGCTTTAGCCGGTGTGCCAATCACCCAATCATTAGCTGTGCCGCTAAATATCCCTGTTGTCCAGTTTACTGCTTTGGAAGATTCAAATCCTTCATGATAGGGAAAAGATGTGATTGCTGTATTGACAAAATAGGAATGCAGCACAACCGGGGGGATTGAGGCAGCAGGCGGATCCCACGTAAAACCGACAGCCCCTGCAGGAGATGAACCTATATGAGGATTGTTTGCCTCATCACGGGCAACAATGTAATAAGAGACCTTATCACCCGGAGCTACTCCGCCTCCAAAAGTATATCGGTACTGGTTATCGCCCAGGTAAATGGGTGTAACATCAGCGAAAGGACCGTCATTTATCTTCCAGTAAAGTACCGGTATTCCGGCACCTGTGCTGGGTACGCCTGAGGGATCTCCAACGGTGATATCCAAAATCCTCGGAGCAGTTGATACCGTGCTGCTAAAAGGTTTAAATATAATATGAGGAGGATTGATATCAATTCCAACTCCCTGAAATTCATCTGCACCGATATCAGGAAATAATTCACTCCTGGGATCACCATCAAAATCTTTTGTAATGCTGATAGCAGAAATTGGGGGTATTGCGCCGCTTTCGAGTAAGGTTTCAACTTTGGGATTGATATGCAGGTCAAAAGGCGTTGTGCTGATATTTTCAAATGCTGGCATTTCGCTGATAGAATAAGCATCGCGCGGAGTGACAAGTGCTTTATAGCCTTCCATTGTTTCAATCGCATTTGTGCCATCAAAATAAATGAGGTTTGCGGCAGAGGGTGTTCCCGCAAACAGATCATTGTTATCCGATGAAAACAAATAGGTGCTTAACTCAGCGTTCGTCCTCCTGTAGGCAACTGTAGAGCCTCCGGCAGGACCGGGGGTAGAAGTATTTACAATAATATTGTTCTTCATTTCAAGCTTTTGGGTGGTGCCTGCGTTAATACCGCTTGTACCGAATGTGGTTTCCGAAGCACTTATTGCATTAAGATAAATAGTATTGTAAAAGAGATAGTATGCACTTGTGTGATAGGCGTCATTGGCAATAAGGATGCCGTTTGCAGCAGAAACATTCGTCGAAAAGGGAGCTTCGAGGCCATATATGTAGTTGTTATAGGCAAAAACTTCAGCTCCAGGTAAGATGCGTAAGCCAATCACCCTTGTTCCTGCTGCTGTACCAGAGATGCTGAATACCTTGTTCTTATATAAATGGATCTCAGCCCCCTCAGGTGCCAGGCAATTAATTCCAATAATATCTCCGTCGGCAGAACTGCTTATATTAAAACATTCATTGCCGGCAAAGTTAAAAGATCCGGAGGCATTTGCTCCAATAAAATAGCACACTAAAGGATTGCCCGAATTTGAGAGATCAGACACAATGTTGGAGTGAATTTGAGATCCGTTATTATGAAAATCTGAATAAATTCCATAAACCTCACCAGTCCCTGCTGTAATATTGGAAACTGTGTTTCCGCTGATGACCTTGGTTTGTGACAAAGACCCGTTGTGGTAAATACCATAGAATCGCGAGGTTCCGGTTATTGTTATGTTGTTGAAATTGTTGTTTTGTATTTGTGCAATGCCACCGGAAGGATTTGCATTATTGTAAAAACCATAAAAAAGACCACTGGGGCCGGTCCTGTTTATTGCTCCTGTAGTTATGTTATCGGTTACAAGTACATTATTTGTAGCATTGTTGCATGATATAATAGAGGATGTTGTTGTGGATGCAAACACACCATAACTGAAGATATTTCCGGTTACATTAACAGAATTGCCAGCTGGTGTTATTGTAATTCCATTTGCCAAAGATGTAGAACCCTGATTTAAAGTAATGGAATTGTTTTCAATGACTACATCACCTGGAAAAATGGATGAGGACATTGTAATTCCATATAGAGGACCGGTCGCATTGCCGCCTCCATCACCTGCATTATCAATTTCATTATAGCTTATTTTTGGGCTTGTATGGTTTATTAACATTATGCCGTGTGATGCAGTTGTTGAACCTCCTCCATAATTCTGGATTATATTGCCTTCACCTTCTGCACCTATGATGAAATTCTGATCGAGGAAATCATGAGGAGGATCAAAATGGAATGAACCTCTCATCAATATGCCCAGATGAACATTTTTGATAGTATTTGCTGTTAATCTGATATTCTCATGCCTGCCTCCGGTTGATGTTACAGTGACCCCGATAGCAGAGTTTACCGCTGAAGTGGCAATATTATTTGAAGAATAGATACCGACCACAAAATTGCTGTTTCCCTTGGTCATTTCAACCACACAGTTTTTGATCGTAACATGTTTGCATCCGTCTGTTGCCGATGCCTTGCGCAGATAATAACCGTATTCAATCCCCTGGTTTGTTGCAGCCACATCAATGCCATTGAAAGTGACATAATCGGATCCTTCAATGATGATCACCGCATCACCTTGTCCCCCCAAAGTGCTTGTGGCTAATGCTCCTGCATCCGTTCTTGTGATTCTTGGATTTGAACCATATCCATCCTTCCTGAATTCGATCGTATTAACAGCATTTCCGGTTGCAGTCACAAGAATGGGTTGTGTAATATTCTCGGTGTATCCTGCAGCAATATTAAAAGTGACAAGTCCGGTAATACCTAAGGTGTTCAATTCAGAAACGGCCTCATTCACCGTAGTAAAACCAGGTGGATCAGAAGGAATATTGTAGCTTCCCGAAAGTTGGGCAAATGATGTTACGAAAACAAAGAACAGAGCTGCTGATAATAAAATACTTTTCATTACAAAAAATTTACATGAAACAGGATTTTAACAAAAAATACGACCGACAACAAATAATGTAAAATAAGATGGTCGTGCCTAAAAGTTTAATTTATTTTTTGTGAGGCTTTTATACAACCGAAGACGTAATACCTTGACCAATTACTATTAAGGTTACCTTCGAGAGGTAACCTTAATAGTGAAATTGATTTCAAAACTGAAATAATTTTGTTTCAAAAGCAATAGTTAACAACTTCTAATCACAATAATCAGGATTGATAACCACCATGTGAACTTTATAATACTGACCCGGGAAATTTAATGTTTGAGGGATTGTAAAATCAGATCCACCTTCGTGTTCATAATCATAGAGATAATTACCCGGTGCTCCTCTTTCAGTTGGCACTTCAGTAGTAACGTCAATATGAATTTCTTCTCCATCGACAAACTCCCATGGATCATTCAATTCAATTACCATATTACCATTTATAAATGAAAGTTCTCCCACTACGAAAGTTTGGCCTGCAAATATTGTATAAGTCATTGTACCACCATCAGGGTATTGAAAATAATAGAACCACGAACCACCTCCAGTACCACCAATTAACACACCAATATCCCCGGCAAAAGCAGTTTCTTCTTCACAATCTCCACCACCGTTTCCTTCGCATGGGATTGTTACATAAGCGTACGTAGCCCAAGAACCTTTTTCACGGAAAAGGATTCCATCAACCCATGCAGTTTCATCATCGAGTATTACACCATCAACAATGTTTTTAACAACCGCATGAGCTGCGAACACAAGTTCCATATCACATGCCAACCCTAATGCTGGATAATCAGCATAATTAATTGTAAAGCAATGATAATCTGTCGGGTCACCCAGGTATTTCCACTCAAACTGTCCTATTGTTGGCGAGCCTTGTGGGTTTTTGGGAATCTTTGCAAAATCATCAGCTATGTGAAAATTGATCTCTGTGAAGTACCAATCTTCAAGGGTAGTTTGGAAACAAACCTGAAATTGATCATTGTTGACCGGGACAAATGTGACTGTTCCGACTGTATAATTTTGACCAGCAATCAGGTCAAATTGCAATGGATCGGGATTGCTCTTCAAAAACCCGGTGTTTTCCTTAACAGGATTCGCAGTTTCATCAGCTGTTTTGCTGCAGCTGAACGCCAGGCCCATAACAAGCAGGCCCATTAATAACAGATTCACTTTTTTCATTTTGTAACACAATTTTAATTAATAAATAAGAACAATTTTAAAAAATAAATATTTAACTATTTAATTTCAATTTCACTCATGCCAAATTTCTCCTTTTCGGGATGCTTGCAGCCAGCTCAGAAAATTTAAGAGGCTCGTAAACTACTGAATACCTTGTGTTTCTGAAAAGCGATACCATGTCGTTGAAGTCCCTGCTTGTAAGAACCACCACATCGGTGGACGGATGGTAATCGTTGATGTATTTCAGAATTGCGCCATCAGTCAACCCTTTTAGACTCACAATAGCCTGATCAATTTTGTTGCTGTTTAAAATATGTATTGACTCCTCGGCCGATCGTGATATAAATATATCATGACCGAGAGACTTTGTAAAATCCTTAAACTCCTTATCGGAACCGGGATCCTTTATTTGCAGCAATACATTCATTTCAGTTTCTTTGCTATATGCGATTAAAAATTTGCAAGCAAAGCCCTATTCCTACAATCATGCCACAGAAGTAAGTAACTGATTATCAGAAATAAGCAGGTCAGTTGAAAAATTCTAATTTGCCCGGTTCCGGGCAAATATATTTCAGTAAAAAGCTCAATTAAATTGGTATAACGCTACTTTAATACCATAATGATCAAAAATGCCCGGAAGCGGGCATATTGCCCGCTTCCGGGCATACTACTGGTATTCATATTGTTACACGCACTGGTTCAGCTGTCCGCTTGAGGATCTGCTCACCCTCAAAACCACTGCTTCCGTCGCATGTAGATATACATGCCAATGCCGGAAACCAGCATCAACAAAAGCAAAACAGGGTAACTCCATTTCCAGCCAAGTTCGGGCATGAACTCGAAGTTCATACCATAAATCCCGGCAACAAAAGTGAGGGGAATAAAAATTGTAGCAATGATGGTGAGGGTTTTCATCACCTGATTCATCTGGTTGCTCACCTGCGACATGTTAAAATCCATGAGGTAGTTGAGCATGTCGCGCTGCGAGTTGATATTTTCGCTGATCTGCTTTAAATGATCGTAGGTGTCGCGGAAATAGTTGAGATATTCCCGGCTGATATAGCTGAGTTCACTTGTAAGAATCGTTTTGTAGGAATCGGTTACCGGAGAAACCGTCTTGCGGAACTCACCAAGCTGTTTCTTCCGGAAGATGATCTTGTTCACAATCCCCTTGTTGAAATTTTCGAGCAGTTCCACTTCAATATCATTGGCATCGGAGATCATATCTTCCATCACTTCAGTGTACTGGTCAATGATGGCATCTGTGAGCAGGAAAAACAGGTAGTCGGTGTTGCGTCCGC
>JBLRXC010000082.1:0-13435 GCA_047920975.1 Bacteroidales bacterium
GAGGAAGGTGAATAAAGTGCAGGAAGTAGCGAATTCAAAAACCATGCTTACGGAAGGAGATATTATGGTATTGTATGGACTGATGAATGACATTAAAAAATTCCTGAAAGAGGATTAAATACAATTTTACTGCACAAAATACTATCGTACAATAATTCTGTGATGTTCCCGGATGTATTTATTCCGGATACTAATTATATATACACCCATATTCAGGTTGGAAATGTTCAGTTCAATGGTTCGATCTGCCTGTTTTAAATCAATTTTTTGTTGAAAAACAAGAATCCCTTTCAGATTGAAAATTTCCACTTCAACCCCGAGCTCATTGAAATGATCGGGGAAACGGATGGTAAGTTCACCAGAAGCAGGATTGGGGAAGATCTCTATGTTATAACCGGGCTCCTGCACGGAGGCAACTGAAACGGTATCACACGGAATATGAAGCCCACATGGTGAACCCAGGATGCAACCGGCAAACCAGTTGGTGCCATCGTTAAAGTCGCCGGTAACATCTTTTACCTGGATGGTCCGGCCTGTCTTGTCGGCATTCACTGGCCAGGGGGTTTGATTGGAGTAGGTCATACTGAAAACAGGCATGCCTGTTGAATCAAATAGTCGCAATGGCTCCCCTTGCGCAGACAGACCGAATTCAAAAGGACCAAGCACATTGGGCAGATCAGGGAAAAAGGTTTTGAATTTTACACTGTCCTGGCACAAAACAAGATAATTGCCGGTATCGAGCAATATCTGATCAGGTAGGATGAAAGCATGATCATCATTGCCGTCTTTGAATATCCAGCCCGAAAGGTCATAAGTTTCAGTACCAATGTTCAGTAACTCAATCCAGTCGCCCACATCAAGTGTGTCGGCTGAACGATAGTTGATCTCGGTAATGACCACAAGCGGCGTATCAATCTGAAAAGTGTCGGGCACGAAATAAGCAATGAATGTTTCAGTGGTATCAACATTCAGCGTAATGACCGAAAGCAGTGTATCTGCTCCGGTCAGTACCTGGTTCGAACCCCAGTGCGAAAATAGGTAGCCCGAATCCGGAGTTGCTTCAAGGGTAACCGGATTGCCGTCAAAGTACCAGCCTTCCCATGGCAATGGCCCGGGTGTGATGGTGTTGATTCTTATCTTTCCATGATCCGGTGGTGTTGCCGCGAGGTTAACCAGTACCATTTTCCAGAGGTTAAACTCCGCCATGTAATGCTGCCACACATAATCCCTCCTGAGGTTGACAAAGCTGATCATCTGGTTGACTTTTGTTTCCCAGTTACTTACCGAACCATCCCATTTTTCAAAATGTCGTTCCATTTCAGGTTCCAACCTGTCGCGGAACTCTTCAATCCGGTTCACGATCCTGCCGGGGTGAAGCACGGTATTGAACAGGTCGGCACTCCGGTTTATAAAAAACTGCCGGTAAGGCTGGTAAGGCATCAGCTTGCGCAACAGTACATGATTGTATGCCCACTGAATGTTGCCATGCAATACCCGGTAAAGTTCATTCACTGAGGGGCTGCTGTACAAACCCAGCCCGAAATCTACATCATTCAGGATGTAACGCCAGCGTCCATTGGGGGTTCTTTCGCGCCAGTATTTGGTGTTGTGGTTCGGCCAGTCGGCATTCACATAATACATCTCGGCAATGAAGTAATCGGTATAATTGTCAATGTCAACCATTTGAATCAGGGTATCATAAACAGCTGGATCAACTGAAGGGATGTTCCTGATATAGTCAATGTCCTGCATGTACCGGTTATAATCGCCCGCCATGATCTTATGGTTGACCCGGAGCAGGTCAACGCTGTCCGTATGAACACCGAAGTTTTCGTTCAGATAAAACCGGTCAATCTTTTCCCGCATGTTGTGCACGCCCCAGTAAGCTCCGTTCAAAAAGACCACTACCGGACGGTATGCCTGGTAATCAATATGGGTTCCTTCACTGATCAGATCATGCATCAGGGCATCCCTGAAATGGGTCACATTGTAATCCTGACCTGAATTTCTCAAAATAAACTTATTGAAAGTATTTATGTCCTTCCCCGGATACAATGGGTAAGCTATTTCAGAAGGATCATACTTTGCTTTGCTTATAATCCGGACGCTTTTCATGGGTAAAGCCCTTGAATAACCACCATGAATTTTCAGATCGGCATCCAGTTCAAAGCCTAATGATTGCTGTTCATCAAAATACTCAACGTGTGATTCTTTCGCCCAATCCTGCCAGAAATTGGCACCAAAAAAGGGGTATATGGTGGATGCATTGGGTCCCAATACATAAATACCCTCCACCCAATCCCAGAGATCATATGGATTCAGGCTGATTGAAACGACAGGCAGGGTAGATTCCTCGCTTATAAAATAGGTATGGGTGCTGACCTTACCGGGCAGTAAGCCGCTTTTAAACACCCTGGCCCTCATGACGGTAGTTGAATCTATCAGAACCGGAGTCTGATAGAGATGCGATGTGTCGGTAACCCGGCTTCCATCAACAGTGTAACGGATCGTATCACCTGGCAAAAAATTAACAAACCCAACATCAATTGCATCCTGATAGAAGCCTGCCTCCAGATCAAAAAGCGGTGTTTTGGCATAACCGGATGCAGAGGAAGATTGATTGTTTGACCTTCCTGGTGTAGGTTCTCCAAAAAATCCCAGCATCACTGATGCATCAGTTGTTCTGCCGAAAGAATGATCGGCCTGCATGGCAGGATATTGCAACAGGTCAACCAGGTTCAACTGCGGATCAAAAAGATAAACCCCTTCGCCGGCACCAGAGAGCCGGAAACCAGTGTGAAGATATACGGGTTTTTCGCCAAACCAATCGGGTACCTGCTGAAAGTGGATGGTGCTGTCGGCAATACCAAAAGAAAGATATGGGATCAGTGAAGAATTCCCGTGATTATTCCATGCGTTGAAGCCTGTAATCGCCAAAACATTATGACCCTCCTGAATCACCGACCTGAAAAGATCCATATCAATCATGAACTCATCAGGAGGTAAACCCTGAAACATTTGCGCCGGATGAACATCATATGAAAAGTCGTCCCAGTTATCTGCTTTACCCGGCCAGCCAATGTTGGCCCGTGCGATCTCGGTACCGTTGAGATAAGCCACAAAAGCATCATCATAATCAACATGAAGCAAAACCTTTGAAATTACTGACGTGTCGGAAATCATGAAGGTTTTCCGAATGTAAACAGTGGCCACAGAGTCGGGGAGGACAGTATTGTCATCTCCATCACCCCGGCCAAAACCTCCAGGTCCGGTTTGCCACAGGGAATCATCAAACGCCACCATATTCCATCCGGGATCCGGATTACCATCCGGTAACCAGTATTGCCAGTCCTCCTCTGCGTGGATTGCTGTTTCCCAATGGTTTACAATCACTTTTCTCTCCTTGCCACTGGCAAAGACAACCAAAAATGAATCCGGTGCTATATGGATATCAGGAAACTGCCACTTGCCGGGATTGGTGATGTTGTCGGATAGACTCCAACCCGCCAGGCTGAACCATTCCCCGGTTGGGTTGTAAAGTTCAATCCAGTCGCCAAAATCACCATCCTCATCTGCAATGGTCATTGAATTCCGGGGGCAGACCTCATTTATGACCGGCTGGGCGGAGACTCCGGGCATGATAAGCCACCGGAGCAGAAAAAAAATGACCATATGGTGTGACCAGTGAATCATTGGATCAGTAAAGCAGAAAAATTTGTTCACAAAAACAAAAATAACCATTTTATTCATCATCCTGTTGTCCGGGATTGTGTAATTCCCTTATCTGCTGCTCAAATTCCACAAGACGCATCGCATCCGTTAGACTGTAATGTCCAATTCGCGTTCGGGTAAGTTTGGTAAGATGTGCTCCGGATCTCAATGCTATTCCAAAATCTCTGGCCAACGCACGGATGTAGGTTCCTTTGCTGCAGGTGACCAAAAAATCAACTTCCGGAAGTTCGATCCGGGTGAGATCAAATCTGCTGATGGCAATTCTGCGCGGCTTTAGCTCAACAATGTCCTGATTTCTTGCATGATGATAAGCACGTACTCCATCTGTCTTGATGGCTGAAAACAGGGGCGGGATCTGGTCAGATTCTCCAAGAAATCCTGCAGCACATTTCCTGAGCATCTCATCCGGGAGATGGTCTGTATCCCAGGTTTGATCAATCTCAGTTTCACTGTCAAACGAAGGTGTTGTGGCTCCCAGGAAAAAGGTTCCTGTATATTCTTTTTCCATCTCCTGGAACTGTTCAATTTTTTTAGTGAATCTGCCTGTACAGATGATCAGTAATCCATCAGCCAATGGATCAAGTGTGCCTGCATGACCTACTTTAATCTTTTTGATCCCTGTCTCGCGTGAAATGACGTTCCTTATTTTTTTAACAGCATCAAAAGATGTCCAGCCAAGTGGTTTGTTGATGAGCAGAATTTCTCCCTCCTGAAACCGGTTGACAGATTGTCCGCCAGTCATATCAGAAAAACAAATGGTAAGACAACGCCAGCAAACCGACAACAAAACAATAGATGGCAAACCAGATCAGCCTGCCGCGATTTACAATGCCGATCATGGCTTTGCAGGCGAGTAAACCGGAAATAAAAGCTGCCAGAAACCCAATAATCAGTGCGGTCGCTCCCACACCTGAATCATTCATCATTTCTCCACCCAGAAGGTCTTTGATGTTGGCACCTATGATTGGAACAAGTACCATCAGAAAAGAAAATCTGGCAATTCCTTCCCTGCGGTTCTGAAGTAACAAACCGGTTGAAATGGTGGCACCCGATCTTGAAATACCCGGCAGTACGGCAAAGGCCTGGGCAAAGCCAATGACAAAAGAATCTTTGTAGGAGATATCCTTCTCTTTTGGCCTGGCATAGTGCGAAAATGTTAGCAGCAAAGCGGTAACAAGAAGCATGGATCCGACAAGCAACATATTGCCTGTAAAGGCCGATTCAACTTCTTCAGCAAAGGTGAAGCCTAAAATAGCAACCGGAACCATTGAGACTGCGATTTTGAGTATATATTTAGTTTCCTCATTCCAGGTGAAAGCAAAAAGACCTTTCAGCAGATTCAGAATATCTTTCCAAAATACGACAATGGTGCTGAGTACAGTGGCTCCGTGAACAACAACGGTGTAAATAAGGCTTTTTTCAGCATTCACGCCAAGGATTACCTTGCCTATCTCGAGGTGACCACTGCTGCTTACCGGCAGAAACTCCGTCAGACCCTGTACAATGCCCAGTATAAACGCTTCAAGCCAACTCATCTGAATAATTTTTTACAGGATGGAAAAATTGAAATGATCTTTGGCGATGCCTCATATTTATCTTATGACGAAGGAGCCGCAGGAAGGTCAATTTTTAGGTTTTTTCATGATGGCAAAGATCTGCACAACATATCCGGCAAGGATCAGCAATGGTGCAAGCGTCAATCGCTGAAAATCGAAAATTTTGTCGCTGAATACATTCGGATCATCTGATCCGCCACCGATCATAAGCAGGAATCCAACCAGGAGCAATCCCAAACCAATAAAAAGCAATCTGAAATTCTCTTTGCCAAACGCAAAACCTGATCCAGCCGGCATCTCTGATTTTGAAGTTTGCTGCTTTCCGGAATCGGCACCGGTCACTTTAGTTTTTCCTTTTTTAACCATTTTCAAACTGTATTGGATTGCAAAGATAGGATTTTGAATTTAAAAATATAGGTTTTCGGGTTTGATCCGGATGTATTTCCTCACGGCAAAATAGTTGGAAAGCCATGTAATGACAATGCCTAGAAAGATAACGATACCGAATAAAGAGAGGTAAAGGTCCACTTCATGCAGGTTAACAAGCTCCGGTATTTCCCGCTGTGAGAGATAAACGATGCCACCTAACAGAAGAATGGCGATAACAGCAGCTACAACTCCCTGCACAATCCCTTTCATGATAAAAGGTTTGCTGATAAAGCCCTGCGTTGCACCCACCAGCTGCATACTTCGGATCAGAAGTCTTTTGGAATAGACCGAAAGCCGGATCGTATTGTTGATCAATGCGATGGAAATTATCAGTAAAAGCAATGTAAACCCAACAATGATAAAACTGATCTTCCGCACATTGCTGTTAACTGCATCCACCAGTGATTCCTGGTAAAAAACCTCTTTGACATTTGTATTGGCCAGGATCTTATCTTTGATGATGGAGAGGCTGTCGTTGTTGGCATATTCGGCCCTGAACCTGACCTCAATGGTTGGCAACAGTGGATTATATCCCAGAAATGTGGTAAAATCCTCTCCCAGCTCTTCGGCAAACTCTTTGGCTGCCTGCTCTTTGGTAATATACTGTGTAGATTTAACATAGGGGGCAGCATCCAAGATCTTTTGAAGCTGGATGATCCCCGCCTCCTTCACATTTTCGCGCATGATGATGGAGAAGCCAATGTTTTCCTTTACATAATCCGATAGTTTTTGTGCGTGGAGTATGATAAACCCTAACAGTCCAAGCATAAAAAGTACCAGTGAAATGCTTACTACTGTAGTGAAATAGGAACCTTTCAGCCGCCTTTGGTTATATTTTTCTTCCTGATTCGACATAGCGTAAATGATCTGCGAAATTATTAATAAAAAAGTTAACAGCTATGTTATGTGAACCAGCACTTTGGTCTTGAAAAATTCCTCCTCAAAAAAAGAAGAGATTGGATATACGGTGTACTTTCCTGTTAATTCGTCAAGTTCATGGTTGAGTATCCCTCCTTTCAGGTACAGGATCCCGTTGAGCAGGTCGTTTTTATGATCCTCCGAGATCAGGTGATTAACCCATCGTTCGAACTGAGGAAGTGTTGTAACAGCCCGGCTTACCACAAAGTCAAACCGCGAATGCAATGACTCAGCCCTTGCCTGTTCGCAGGTTACATTGTGCAACCCAAGGGTTTCGGCGATCGCTGCAACCACTTTGATTTTTTTGCCAATGGAATCAACCAGATGAAATTGCGATCCGGGGAAAAGAATTGCCAGAGGGATACCCGGAAAACCGCCGCCTGTGCCAGCATCAAGAATCCTTGTGCCGGGGGCGAAATTAATCAGTTTTGCGATGGATAATGAATGAAGAATATGGCGTTCATACAGATGACCAATATCTTTTCTGGAAATGACATTGATCTTTTCATTCCATTTGGTGTATAAGATTTTTATCGTGCTGAATCTGCTCACTTGGACCGGTTCAAGGTGTGGGAAATATTTGAGGATGATATCCATACGCAACCATTGTGTTCCGCAAAGATATTTTAAATTAATATGCTGAAAGGGTTACCGGTTAAGGTTGGCAGGTAAAGTAAAACGGAATGAACTACCAACACCCACTATGCTTTCGGCAGAAATCCTGCCTCCGTTTTTTTCGATAAATTCCTTGCAAAGTGCAAGTCCAAGGCCTGTACCCATCTCCCTGGCTGTTCCAATGGTTGTAAACACTTCCTGTGTCCGGAATAATTTCTCCAGCCTTTCAGATGGTATACCCACACCATTATCCTTGATGGTCACAACGTACTCCTGCGCTGCATCCCTGACACTTACCTCAATGAATCCGCCCTGCTCAGTAAACTTGATGGCATTGTAAAGCAGGTTTCTGAGGATGGTATTCAGCATATACTCATCTGCCACTACCCAGGCTGATCCGGGTATATCTGACGCAATGTCAATCTCTTTTGCTTTTGCCAGGCCTTTCACGAGATGTATGTTTTCATGGACGGCCTTTTCAAGATCTGTTTCACGGGGGTTAAAATGAATATCCTGTTTGATCATCCTGCTCCAGAACAAAAAATCTTCAAGCAGTTCATGCACATTGTTGGCCGACTCTTTCACCCGCAACAACAAATCCTTTGATATCTCCTGATCCAGGAGATCCGGTTCATTCGTCAGAAAGTCAAGCATCACTTTGATGTTTCCCACAGGGCCTTTTAGATCATGTGCCATGATGGTGTATAGCCGGTCCTTTGTGATACCGGTCTCCTGATGGTCATCCCAACATTTGAGGTCCGTCTCCATATCTTCCCGGATATTGCCGGATGGCTGGTAATTGATCCTGCTTTCCATTTCGGAAGTCAACAGGATCATGCGTGTGATGTCGATCAACCGTTCACGCGCATCCATAAATTCAGGGGTTAATTTATTTTTACCGGAGGTTGTAACGGGGGTTTTTGAATGGATCAAATCTCCTTTCATGGTGATGATGCACTGCTGATTCCGGAGACTGCTTCTCACATAGTCAACAAAAGCGGAGTAGGCACCATTCAGATGGATATGATCGTCAACCACCACCATGATGGTTTCCTGTTTCTGCTCCATGACAGTCATCGCTTCCTGGAACGACATGACCTGGATGACACTGATCCTTCTTCTGTTGAGCAAAAAATGTTCAAGTGTTGTTTCCAGGGAATGCGACATGCTTAAATTTCCCGTAATGACAAGGAGATGATAGAAATTTTCCTGACCTGTTTTCAGCTCCTCTTTCTGATTGCACACTCCCAATATACCCTGATTGTAATTTACCATGATTTCAATACCTCGATTTTTGGACACATCAGGAAATACAAAGACTGTTCCTTATGATATAAATGGTTGATAATAAGAATTATATAGCCAGGGTTGTCAAGCGCGATAGTGTAAATACTTCGATATCGGATAGAGGTATTGATGAATTGCAGAGAATCATTACTCCATTTGGGTTTGAAAAGCAGTTTGGTTACCTATACCATGGATAATGTATCCGGATTATTTCAATGCATTGTTGACAAAGCCGATGAAAGGATGCATCTCACTGAAAACAGCAGTTACAATTTCTAAAAGCCGGACTGATCTGATCGTTTCTTCAACCAATGCATGTGAAACTGTGAAACTTTTATACTTGAGCAGATCAATGTCGGGAAAATCTGCCGGGTATCCTTTTGGAGGCCTTGTGAGTTTGTCTCCGTCAGGCTCCCCGAAAACTTTGACAAAGGAGGGTTTATGGATGATGGATTTGAATTCACCGGCATTGAAATAAATCTCATCCCTGATTTTTTTAAGCGGTTCAGCCTGGGGCATATACAAGCCACCAGCAGCAAAGGATTGTTCAGGATCAATGTGGAGGTAATACCCTGCCATTTCTCCTTTACGCCCTCCCTGGGAGATGTATGCTCCCATATTGGTTTTGTAGGGCGATTTGTCTGAAGAAAAGCGGATGTCGCGGTTGATCCTGAAAATACAATCTTTTGGTGTAAGCATGCCAATGGAGGGGTCAAATTTCCTGATTTCCGCAATCAGCGCATTTAAAAATGCCTCAAATTGTCCGCGGGATTTTTCGTAATCCGCTTTATGGGCATGAAACCATTCCCTGTTGTTGTTGATTTTCAGCTTTCCTAAAAATCCTGTGACCAAATCCATCGCAATCATTTTTTTTGCAAAATAATTATAAATTATTTCCAATTGCAATTTTTATTAAATTTGGGGTCGGATGAAAAAGAACCTGATTGTTGCCAGCAGTGCAACCCAGTTCCTCCTCTTACTGTTGCATATCAATGTTTTTGGAACCGAACTTCAGACAGTAGTGGGAGGCAGGGGAGCGGCGTTGGGAAATGCCTCAACAGCCCTGGTGGATTTCTGGTCGTTGCAAAATAACCAGGCAGGTCTTGCCAGCCTTGACCAGATCGCTGCCTCAGTATTTTATCAGAACCGCTACCTGGTGAATGAATTGAGCTTGCGTGGAGCCGGTTTGATTCTGCCAACAAAAACCGGAGTTGTGGGATTGCAGTTTCAGAAGTTCGGCTATTCACTCTATAGCGAAAATAAAATTGGCCTTGCTTTTGGGAAAAAACTCGGTCATGACTTTTCCCTTGGTGTCCAGCTTGATTATCTGAATTACCGGATCACCGGTGATTATGGGAATAAAGGCCTTCTTACATTTGAGCTGGGTGCTATGAAAACCATCAATGAACATGTTGTGATTGCTGCACATCTCTTCAACCCGCTACAGGTTAAGATGGAGGATGTATATCACGAGCGGCTTCCTGCAGTGTTTAAGCTGGGTGTTGGATGGTCGGTCTCCAAAGATATCCTTTTATTGGTGGAGACTGAAAAGGACATCAACTTCAAGCCGTTGATCCGCTGTGGACTGGAGTACAAGGCAGGAGAAGCGGCATTTGCAAGGATTGGGTTTTCGACCCTCCCTGCAAAGACAGGATCCGAACAGATGAATGTAGCCTCATTATACTCGTTTGGCTTCGGCCTTGAACTGAATCATTTCACCATTGATTTCGGAACTTCTGTTCACCAGGTTTTAGGCTGGTCTCCGGCCATTTCACTGGTTTATGGTTTCAATAAACGCTGAATTATATGGTTGCCCCTGCAACAGGCAAGTATGATGCAATATCAGGATTCGCAGCATTTCAACAGATCCGGCTGCTTATCATCCTAACATTCATTTCAGGATACTGGTTAGGGTTGTCCGGTCAGGATACCATCCCATCCGGTTTGATCAGAACGACTGACCTTTCTGATTTGATAGAAGATATTGCAGAAAAATCAGAAGATGACCTCGATTATACTGAACTGGTTGAAAATCTGAATGATCTTCGGCGAAACCCGATAAATCTTAATTTTGCTGCCAGAGAAGAACTGTTCAGTCTCCCGTTCCTGAATGATATGCAGGTATTTCATCTGCTGGCTTATCGGGAGACTTATGGCTATTTTGTTACAATTTATGAATTGCAGGCAGTTGAAGGATTTGACCAGCATACCATTCAACAGATTCTACCTTTTGTAACCATATCCGTAGTCCCTCCTGCGACAACAGTCCCGGTGAAGAATGCCTTGCGGTATGGAAGGAATACTCTTTTGGTCAGGTACCAGCAAGTTATCCAGGAGCAACTGGGATACAGTCCACTGGTTGATTCGCTGCTGGCTTTGCGACCCAATGCAAGGTATATGGGAGGACCTGAAAAAATACTTCTCCGGTACCGCTTCCAATATGGCAACAAAATCCGGTGGGGTTTCACAGCTGAAAAAGATGCAGGAGAACCTTTTTTTAAAGATAAGGTGAACCCGTATCATCGGTTGCTGGTGGATGACAAGCTTACGAACGGATTTGATTTCTATTCTTTCCACTTTAACCTTCGGGATGTCGGGCGAATCAAAGCAATTAACCTTGGTGACTACCAGCTTCGCTTCGGACAGGGTCTTACCATGTGGAATGGCCTTGCTTTTGGTAAGTCCAGTGACGTTTCAAACAGCAACAGGAATGCCACAGGACTGAGGCCCTATTCATCAACGGATGAGAACCGGTTCTTTAGAGGGGCAGGTATTACGATCGGTCTCGGCAACTTCGATGTGACAGGATTTTACTCCGACAAAAGAGTGGATGCCGGTTTAATGGACGAGGAATCTCTTTCGGAACAGCCGGTATTTTCTTCATTTGCTGAAACCGGATTTCACAGAACACCTCTCGAATTGATGAAAAAAAATGCTGTCAGGCTGACTGTTACGGGAGGAAATGTGAGTTTCAGGAAGAACAGGCTGAGACTGGGATTGACCGGTTTTTATACCAGGCTCGGTGCATCTCTCCAGGAGGGCAGCACACTATATCAGATCCATTCATTTCATGGGAGAGAAAATATCAATGCGGGGTTTGATTATAGCTATCTATACCACAGAATGAATTTTTTTGGAGAGATAGCGGCAGGCAGGAATGGTTCGATTGCCCAATTGCATGGCATGCATTCAAGTCTTCACCCCCGCATCTCTTTGTCGCTGATATACCGGGATTATGCACCGGATTATCAGAATCTTTTTGCAAACGGGCTTTCAGAAAGCAACACCGTCAATGAGCGGGGTTTGTTTACAGGTTTCCGTATCCTGTTAAGGCGTCACTGGACAGGATCTGGTTACCTGGATTTGTTTACATACCCCTGGCTCCGTTACAGGGTAAATAAACCAACGACCGGCAATGATCTGTTTTTTCAGATTGATCACACCCCTTCACAAAATATTTACGGGTATCTCCGGTTCAGACAAAAGACCAAACAAATCAACACTTCCTCTGAAACCATTGGGATCAACCCCATCATGAATTACCGAAAGTCGAACTTCAGGTTACATCTTGGTTATGCTGTTTCACCGAAAGTAAGTATGGCCAACCGGATGGAATACATCATTTCAGCCAATGAAACCGGTTACTGCGCAACAGGATACCTTTTCTATCAGGATATATCGTTTGATATGGATCCCACACCTGTCAGGTTATTTTTCAGGTATGCACTGTTTGATACCGATACATACGACGAAAGGATTTACGCTTATGAAAATGATCTGCTCTATGCATTCTCGGTCCCGGCTTATTACTACAAAGGATCGAAAACCGTTTTTATGATCAGGTATGCGGTACTTGAAAAAATCAATCTCTGGTTTCGCTTGTCACACCTTTTTTATAGCAACCGCAATCAGGTTGGCACCGGTCCTGACCAGATTGATGGAAACCAGAAAACAGAGGTCAAAATCCAAATTCAGGTCCGTCTTTAGGTTGAAGGAGTAAAAGAAAGAGTCAAAAAATATTTTCAACACTGCCCTGAATTCGTTCAATTGTAAACTGCCCTGACTGATAAAATGATATAACTTTGTGCTTGATGGAGTATCAAACATATCTTAATCAATGAGACAGAAACAATGGTACGAAGTTCTTTTCGAGAACTACGGAAAAAATTATGATGCTGAATGTTTTGTTCAGGGGACAGCAGGTGAGTGTGATTTTATAGAAAAAGAGATAGGATTTGATAAAACCCTGAGAATCCTGGATGTTGGATGCGGTAAGGGAAGACATGCCATTGAACTGACCAGTAGAGGGTATTTGGTTACCGGGGTTGATCTTTCAGAATCACAACTGGACAGAGCCCGTGATAAAGCAAAAAGTCTGAATCTCGAGATTGACTTCCTTCGTCATGATGCAAGAAAGCTGCCCTTTAAAAATGAGTGTTTTGATTCCTGGCGACCGGTTTTGTCTGAGATCCTGTGCATATGAGAAATAAACGGGCTTTTCTTTTCAGTTGATTTTGATTGCTTTTGCTGATGAATAAATTTTTCCGTTTGCTTCCAGTAAGAAATAGTAAAACCCGTGATGAAGGTGTTGAAGGTTCATTTCATACGTATAAATACCCTGATGATATTTGCCAATTTTGTCTTCCTTCACTTTCAATCCCAATGCGTTAAAAACTGAAATCACCAATTCACTGCTTTCATGCATTTCGAACCGAATAGACACTGAATAACCAAAAGGATTGGGATATACTGAAAGAGGATTAGGATTAAGACTGCTCGCTTCTCTGACTGATTCAGGACTAAATACGCTGTTTTGCATGCCGGGTGTCCCATTGCCATTGGAAGCAAACCAATTCCAGGGAAGTGTATTGTCAAGTGCCGGATTGAGCAGTTCAAGT
>JBLRXC010000083.1:0-13424 GCA_047920975.1 Bacteroidales bacterium
CCTGACGGACAGCCCCGTTAGGGGCTACATATGGGTAGAAAAAAAGTAAACCCCGAATCTATTAAGTCCCGCAGGGACAATATATTTCAAGCATTCTGAATGATCATTCTTTTTTATCCGGACAGTAGTGATAAAATTTAATTGCCTAACCTTCAGGTTGGAATATAATTCTTCATTGCCCCGCATATTATTTTTTAGAATACTTTTGATCTGGTTCATACAATTACCTGCTTTTAATGAAAAGATATTCTGTTTTCCTGATTGTTACATTCATTGTTTTTTCAGAGGGGTGCGCTCCACCGTTGAAAAATGACAGTGAGTCTCAACCGGAAAAAATCATATCGCTGTTACACAAAGTCAATCACCACTTCCAGGCCGGTGAGGGGATACAGGTTGACCGGAACTGGAAAAGAGGGACATACTACACAGGCCTGATGGCATTCTATAAAGTAACTGGAGATACTGCCATTTTTGAACAGATTCATAACTGGGGGGCCAAACACGGCTGGCGGACAGGAACGGAATGGATCTACCCTGCCAACCGGCTCACATGCTCTCAGACCTATCTTGAACTCTATATCCTGATCGAAAACCCGCACATTATAAAAAGGACAAAGTCGTACATGGACAAGCGGATCAGAAAAAACAAAAATGCTTTCGATGCAGGATGGTTTTACGTGGATGCACTTTATGTGGGAACACCGGCTTATGTAATGATGACCAGGGCAACAGGAGATTCCGGTTATGCTGCTTATGGGCACAGGATGTTCAGGGAAGTTACCGACAGTCTTTTCAATCGGGATGCGGGGCTGTATTACCGCGATCTGAAAGCGAAAAAGGAGCAAAGCCCAAACGGAGAGGAGTTGTTTTGGTCACGGGGCAACGGCTGGGTTTTTGCCAGCATTCCAAGGATCATTGACAATCTCTCAAATGACGACCCAGCACGGGAATGGTATGTAAAACTTTTTAAGCGGCTTGCCGAGAGTATTTATTCAAAGCAATCACCAGATGGTTTGTGGCGAAGCAGTCTGGCTGATCTTGAGGCTTATCCCATGCCCGAATCGAGCGGATCGGCCTTTTTTACTTATGGACTCGCGTGGGGGATCAACTCCGGCATTCTTGAAAAGGAGCGATTTTTACCGGTGGTCTTAAAATCCTGGAATGCATTGAGTGATTGTGTTGACGACAATGGTAAAGTAACCTGGGGACAAAAGGTTGCCCGTGGCCCGGGAAGGATTAAAAAGTCAGGCTCCGGTGAATTTGTGGCCGGAGCCTTTTTATTGGCCGGATCGGAAATGCTCAGACTGATTCAATCTGAGGCAGCATTGTCAGTTGGAGTGAAGGAATGAATACTTTTCCGAATAGCGCAGCATTTGGGTTGTGTAATCTTCAGAATAATCTACTTCAATGTCGGTGATTTCACCTTGACTTTCAACAGGTTTCAGCACAGGGTTCACAAAGCCACCAAATGGGGCAATATTCAGTTTTTTGAACCTGTCGAGTACCTCGGCGTGCAACACCGGATCCACCTTTACAGCATATTTTTCAACGAGGTCTTTTCCCGCTTCAAAGTCTCCTTCTGATTTAATCCTTTGCACCTCTGCAAGCAACTCACCAAACAATTCACGCAACTTTTGATAATCGTTGATTTTAAAAAAGGTCTTGCCATCCCGCTCAAATTTTTCAATCACGTTATCTTCATGTCCCTTCTCAAAACACCATTGAGCGATCAGTTGCCGGTTCCGCATGTGTGCCTGTTCGATGTTGCTGCCCAACTCAACGCGGGTAAGTTGCGTCATCAAACCGTTGCGGATGTAACCGTTGTATTCGGCTTTTGCAGCATCCGGCGAAGGCAGGATACCCAGATCAATCAGTTTATCATCCATGATATAATAGAGCGCAAACAGGTCAGCCCTTGTCTCTTCTAAAGCCGAGGAATAGTTTTTCAGGGCTTCCGGGCTGGTTTCGGGTAATAGCTGTCCTGAGCCATGGCCAAGACATTCATGCAGATCGGTGTGGATATTTCCGGCCAGAAAACCATATTCTCTTGAAAGTACGACCTCTTCTTCCGACGCTGCGAATTCCTCCAGAAAACCACTGCCAAGAGAAGAGCGGTCGTAAGAATACATGATGTTATCCATGGTGACTGATTTCGAGCCATGCTCTTTCCTGATCCAATCGGCATTGGGCAGGTTGATACCGATGGGTGTAGATGGATAGCAGTCGCCACCCAACTGTGCGACGGTGATCACCTTAGCGCTCACGCCTTTGACCTCTTTTTTCTTAAAGCGCTCATCTACAGGCGAATTATCCTCGAACCATTGGGCATTCTCACTGATGATAACCGTTCGTTTGGTTGCCTCCATATCCATAAAGTTCACAACCGCCTCCCAGGTGGCTTTCATACCAAGCGGGTCGCCGTAAACTTCGGTAAATCCATTCACAAAATCAACCCTGCTGTCCAAATCCTGTACCCACAAAACATTGAATTCATCAAATGTTTTGAGGTCACCTGTCTGATAATAATCAATCAGCTTTAGGATCACAGCCCGCTGAGATTCATTTTCCGCAACTGCTGCCGCTTTCTCCAGCCAATAAACAATTTGCTCTAAAGCCCCTGAATAAAGACCCCCGATTTTATAAACCTGTTCCTCTATCCTGCCATCTCTTTTCACCAGCTTTGAATTCAAACCGTAGGATACGGGGGTTTCTTCTCCCGGAACCTTCATGGCCTCATAAAAAGCCTCCGCCTCCTTTTGTGTAACGCCTTCGTAGAAGTTACATGCTGATTGTTTGATGATATCCTGTCCGGAGTCGAGACTGATCCGCTTGGGTGCAATGGTGGGGTCAAAAATGATGGAGGTAAGCTCCAGCGTCAAACCTGCAACATCTTGTCCATTGGTCAGGGGAAAGTCACCCTCCGAAGAATTTTGCATCAGATGTGTGAAATACTCTACAGAAAAATCCGGAACAAATTTATCTGTAGAATAGTGGTGATGAATGCCATTGGCAAACCAAACCCGTTTCAAATAAATCTCAAACGCTTTGAAGTCCTCACCCTCTCTGTCGCCCTGAAAGTTTTTGTAAATCTCCTCCAGTGCTTTCCGGATACGCAAATTGTGTTTATAATTTTGGTCAAAGATGATGTCTCTGCCACAAAGAGCCGCTTCACTCAGGTAATAGATCAGTTTTTTCTGATCCAATGACAATTCGTCAAAACCCGGAACCTGATAGCGCATTATCTTCAGGTCGGCAAATTGTTCAAGCAGGTAATTAAAATCTGCCTGGTCAGTCAAATCCATTTCAGTTGTTTTCATTTTATTGTTTTCAGAATTACATCCGGCGAAGGCAATTACAATGATTGGGATCGCAAAAATCCATTTTTTTCTCATGATATTAAATTGAATAAATATTTATCTCTTAAACCGGGTAAAACCGGTGTACTGTTCAACTCGAGTGCAAACCTGATATCCTTCTCTGCTCCCATGCTCATCAGTCGTTGGGCGTGTGTTGCCAACATAACATTGTCGAACAGGTTGTTTTTGGCATTTCTCCATAACTCAATGGCAGAAAGGGTTTCATCGGATGCGGTTGAAAACAGTTTGCTCAAACTCACCGACTCTGCCAATGCCCCTGCAAACAGAGCATCTTCATAGCTGAAATTCCCCATCCAACCCGAACATATAATATACACAGGCTTCTTTCTTTCGAGGATGTAATCAGATACAAGCCGAAGATTGGTAAACCCGCCAATGATAACCTCACCTAAGATTCCTGCTTTTTCAATGGCTTTTGTGCCGTTTGATGTGGTCAGAACCAGTGATTTTCCCGATAGTTCTGCATGGAGCATCTCGACAGGTGAATTACCATAATCGGCGAATTCAAGTTTTTTGCCTTCGCGCTCGCCGGCTACCAGCCATCCTTCACTCTTCAGTTGTTTCGCCTGTTCCTCACTTGCCACAGGATAGATCCTTTCGGCCTTTGCAGCCAATGCAGCGCAAATGGTAGAAGATGCACGCAATATATCAACCACCACCACAATGCCGCCGGGTTCCCACTTTTTGAACCGGATCAGCTCCAGCGAAAAGCATGTATCTATGGTCAATGGCTTCAATCTGCTTTATAAAATGGGGTTTTTACAATAACTGCTTTTAACAACTTCTCCCTGATTTTAATATAAACCTCACTCCCGAATTTTGAGAACTCTTCTTTTATGTAGCCCATACCAATGGCCTTATTGAGCGCAGGCGCCATCGTTCCGGAAGTTACCTCACCAATCACAAGGCCTGCATTGTCGCAGATCTCATAATGCTGCCGTGGAATTCCTTTGTCAATCATTTCAAATCCGCGAAGTCTTCTTGCAACACCATTTTCCTTTTGCTTCAGCAGGAAGTCTCTGTCAATGAACTTGTTCGCCTCACTGAATTTGGTGATCCAACCCAGCCCTGCCTCAATGGGTGAAGTGGTCTCATTGATGTCATTTCCGTAAAGGCAGAATCCCATTTCCAACCTGAGGGTATCGCGCGCTCCAAGACCAATGGGTTTAATTCCGAACTCCTCCCCTGCTTCAAAAACTGCTTTCCAGACAGCGGCACCCGCTTCATTGGGCATATATATTTCAACGCCTCCCGAACCTGTATAACCGGTGGTCGAGAGAATCACATTTTCTTTTCCTGCAAAATTTAAAACCTTGAAAGTGTAATATTCCATGTCAAGGATTGGTTCTTCAGTAAGTTTTTGCATGGCTTTCAAGGCAAGCGGTCCCTGAATGGCTAACTGCGCCATTTCATCAGATGCATTCACAAGCTCAGAACCCACTTCCAATCCAAACTTTTCCGACTGTTTTACCAGCCAGTTCCAGTCTTTCTCAATATTAGCCGCATTAATTACCAGCAGATATTTCTCAGAACCAAAACGGTAAACAAGCAAATCATCAACAATACCACCCTTACCATTGGGAAAACAGGAATATTGCACCTTCCCATCGTGCAAAGCCGCCACATCATTTGAGGTGACCCATTGAACAAACTCGTATGCCTTAGGGCCATTCACCCAAATCTCGCCCATATGGGATACGTCAAAAACACCTACTCCATTTCTCACGGTCAGATGCTCTTTGATCAGTCCTTCGTATTGGACAGGCATATTGTACCCGGCAAACTCAACCATTTTGGCTCCTAAAGCTTCGTGAAAGCCTGTAAATGCTGTTTGTTTCATCATTTTATCATATTTAAGGAATGTTCCGGGCAAATGTATAACTTTTGGCAGCATTACCCTGTGTCCTTTTCAGTAAATTTTTAATCAACAGGGTTTCATTGATTAGCTTAAATTTGCATCATTGAATCGGACAATGATCCTAAAAAATTTAAACATACCGCGCTGGCTTATCTTTCTGGCAGACGTTTTTGTCGTAGGTTTTTCCATTGTACTGGCATATCTTCTCCGGTTCAACTTTAATATACCCGAATCAGAGATCAGGCAATGGCCGATGGTTTTCACCATCATGTTGTCGGTCAGGGGAATCAGTTTCTTACTTGCTAAAACGTATGCCGGCATTATCCGCTACACAAGTACTGAGGATGCCATCAGAATTTTTTTGGTAGTCCTTGCAGGGAGCACGCTTTTTTCCGGAATGAATCTGATTTCTTATTATTTTTTGGAGGCGCAACACCCGATACCTTTCTCCATCATCATCATTGAGTTCATCACCGTTATTTTTGTGATGGTTACCATCAGGGTAGTCGTGAAAATAGCTTATCTTGAGCTGATGAATCCGTCAGGAAAAAAGACCAGAGTGATCATTTACGGTGCAGGTGAAGCAGGTATCATAGCAAAGAGAGCGCTCGACAGGGATGCAGGCACCCGTTATAAAGTCATTGCGCTGATTGACGATGATCAATCGAAATGGGACAAGAAAATTGAAGGCATCACGATCCATGGTTTTGACAGACTGGATGGATTGCTGGAGGATGGTGAAGTAGAACATGTGATCATTGCCATTCAAAACCTGAAACCGGCCAAAAAGCAAGCCATTGTTGATGTATGCCTTAAACACAATGCCAGGGTACTCACCGTTCCGCCGGTGGCTACCTGGATTAATGGTGAGCTCAGTTTCAATCAGATCAGGAAAGTCAGGATAGAGGACCTTCTTGAACGCGACGAGATCAAACTGAATGTTGATAAAATCGCCAGGGAGATTGAAGGAAAAGTGATACTGATTACCGGAGCAGCAGGATCTATTGGTAGTGAGTTGGTAAGGCAGATCATACGGTTCAAACCCAAAAACCTGATCCTGATTGATCAGGCGGAAACCGCTATGTTTGAGCTGGAGATCGAACTTCTGGAGCGGTATCCGGATGAGCATTTTGAACTGATGATCGCAGATATCCGCAACGATAACAGGATTGAAAATGTATTCCAAAAATTCAATCCCCAGCTGGTCTACCATGCAGCAGCCTACAAACATGTGCCCATGATGGAAAACAACCCATCGGAAGCCATCAGCACCAATGTAAAAGGAACGAGAACCCTGGCTGACCTTTCTGTTAAATATGGAGTTGAAAAATTCATCATGATTTCAACTGACAAAGCGGTGAATCCCACGAATGTGATGGGCGCTTCCAAAAGGATTGCTGAGATATATGTGCAATCACTTCATCCAAAGCAAATCACAAAGTTTATTACAACCCGGTTTGGGAATGTCCTTGGGTCAAACGGATCAGCAGTTAATCTTTTCAGAAATCAGATTGAGCATGGGGGACCGCTCACAGTGACCCATCCTGACATTATCCGCTATTTCATGACAATTCCGGAGGCCTGCCAATTGGTGTTGGAAGCGGGGATGATGGGCAAGGGCGGAGAAATCTTTCTTTTTGACATGGGAAAACCGGTCAGGATACTCGACCTTGCTGAAAGGATGATCCGGTTATCGGGGCTTGAAACAGGCAAAGATATTGAGATTAAATTTACCGGACTGCGACCTGGTGAAAAGCTTTTTGAAGAACTGCTGAACGACGGGGAGAATTCTGTACCCACACATCATCCGCAGATCATGATTGGCAAAGTAAGAAGCTATGATTATCATGACATCAGCATTCGAATCGAAAAGTTAATTAACCTGGTTGATCAATCTGACAATGATGAGATCGTAAAGCAAATGAAAGAAATTGTGCCGGAGTTTATCAGTCAGAACTCGGTTTATGAAAAGTTAGACCGGTGAATTGGATAACAGCAGAGGCTCTTTGATGCGAGGTGTCACAGGTTTGAAAATTATTTTGAAATCAGATCGCAAAGGCTGGCTAAACAAAAAGGACTGTCGGCCGCGCATTTCCATAATGGACTGTTTGATCGCTTCATACCTTTCAGGTGCTGACTTCCGGATATCAACAATATCAACAGACCAGTCGTGTCCTAAGGTAAATACACCGCCGATAAAGGGATTGAGCATATAGCCCCACGAAGGATTGATCCCGGATGGGCAATCCCAGTATTTGTCTTCAAAAAAGAATTTGAACATCTGATTTTCATGGACAATCCGGCAATGATAGATGATACCCGGATGGATTGTGTCAATGACAGCCTGTTGTCCGATGCCGTCATTGGGGTGAACGCCATCCACATAGCAGTATCCCCCAATCAGAAGGAGTGTATCATTTACACATTTATAAACCAGCCTTGCAGAACTGCTTTCATGATGCATTCCTTTGGAGAAACCGCGGATTTTATTCCATCCGTTCCGTTCTGGTTCCGGATAATACCAACTTTCATTGGCCATAAAATAAAATTCAATCTCATGAAGGTTTTTGATAAACTGAACCGAAGGATAATAAGAGTGGTTACCTCCTTTGATCGTGATCGTGCGCCACTCATTTGAAAGATCAACAAATGTGGTATACATCACGAAAAAAAGAACCGTAGCGGGTAGTAAGATTATGACAACCGTAAGAAGTCTGATGATCGTCCGGAGTTCCCTGAGTTTTCTCCAGATTCTCATAAATGTCAACCGAAAAACATATCTAACATTCACCGCTAACTGTATTATAAACGGGACCTTAATTGCAGAGCTTCCGGATGTCCGGGAATCAGCTCCAGCACCCTTATTATCAACTCGGCCGATTCCGGTTTCCTTTCTGTTATCAAACAGACAGAGGCCAGATTGATTAACCCCTGCACATTATCCGGGTCAAGACTTAAGGCTTGTCTCATCATTCTTTCAGCTTCCGGTAATCTATTCATCCTCATCAGTAAATAACCGAAATTAACCCATCCGGGAGCATAATGAGGATCTTCTGCCAGAATAAATTCATAAACATTTTTTGCTTCTGCATATTTCTCTCTCAATACGAGTAAACTGCCATATTTGTTCTGAAAGTCAAGGTTGTATTTCGCAAGCACTACAGCCTTGTGATAAAATTGCTCTGCCACAAGTTTATTACCCATGTTTTCAAATGCCTGTCCGACCCGGTATGAACTCCAGGCATCCATATTGTCGTAGGTTGTATGATTCAACACCGAATCAATGATTACCTGAATACCTTTTGCCTGAATCACATCAGTGATAATTTTATTTTCATTTTTCAGGAAATGATAATTGATCAATGCGTGGAAATGGTATTTATTTCCGGTATCCGGGTTCGATGAAAGATAATACCATGCTGAGTCAAGGTAAAGTGGATTGTGGTCAAAAGACTCGTATTCAAGCAGGTAACCTCTGGCCTTTGTCAGGAAGTCCGATTGCGGGTTGTTCAAAGCAATCAGCCCCTTGAATCTCTTTTCATTGAAATGCCCGGTGTCGGGTTTTGGAACCGAAATCCTGTGATCATGCACACTCACATGTGGAATATCGCGCGATCCGGAACGGGGCATATGACATAATACACAATTGTCATCATAAAACTGGCGGGAAACGGTGTGCGCTGAACACTCCTTTTTCGGTGATGTATGACATGACAGGCAGACCTTCAGGTACTGTTCAACTGAAGTATTTTTTGTTGAAATGTGCGGATTATGACAACTGACGCAGTGTAAACCCTGACCGGAACTTATGTAGCATTGACTTTGTGTCATCCTTTCGTATTGCGATGCCATGATAAAATCCTCCCTGCCACCCTCATAAAGAGGCATAAAAACTTCAAGCACATCCGAAAGGTGCATTCCGGGTTTAAAATCGAAAAAACTTTTGCCTGGCTTGAGCACCATTGTTCCCTGCAGATGACACCTGGCGCAGAGATCGGTTTGCAGTTTTTCACTGAGCCGGCGCGGATTCACAATGGTGTAATCAATATATTTTGAAGTATCAACCTGAATTCCTTGCCGTTTCCGGTTGACATGAATTTCACCGGGACCATGACAACGCTCACAGTCGATCCCGGAGGGCACAGTGACATATTTATTTTCCGAACCCAATACAAATTCCGGCAGTGCATTATGGCACGACATACATTCCAGGCCTATTCTGCGGCTGAACCGTGAGTTAGCCCCATCCTCATATCCCGGCGGAAGATCAAACCTTCCGGACTGGGTGTAATATGTAAAAGGAACCTGGTAAGCATAATTCCCTGAAATGTAGATGTGAGAATTGGTGTGGTTGCCCGAACCAACTATGTAGTGAACCGTTTCAGTACGTTTATATACTTCTATACCATTGGAAAGCCTGTATTCCTTTATCTTTAGCGTATCTCCACTCCAGAAAGGCTTGTAATAGAGATTTTTGTGAGAGTCGAACACAATTGAGTCCTCGCCAATGACTGAGGCACTCCTGTCGGGACTAGCTACTCCAAATGACCTGCCCATACCAGTTTGCATGTAGCTTTGGTAAATTTCATAATGGCACTCAATGCATTCTTTCATACCCACATAGCGTACTGTATCATGGTGATTGAGGTAGATTTCGGAAGGGGATTGCTCATTCTCTGAGAAAGGAAGGTTACACTGCCAAAGCAAACACAATATAAGAAATATGTTCACCAATAAGCGTAAGTGTAGTATTTTCATCTGTAATTCTTAACCTAACTCAGACAAAAATAGGATATTTTATAATATTCATTAACCAACTTAGCGCTCTCTGCGCCTCAGAGGTGAAGAAAAGTTAACGGATTGAGTCTAAAGAACATTGAACTTCAGACTTTTTACAACCTGGTCATCACTAAGCAGATTCATTATGTAAACACCTGCTTTCAAACGGAAAGGTGATAGCACCAGTTTGTCACCCGAATAGATTGGCCGGGTATGAATCTTTTGCCCGAGCATGTTCCATATCTCAAATTGATAATTATTACCCGGAAGCCCCTCAAAATGGATAACGCTCCGTGATGTAGCTGGAAGCGGATAAATCGTCAGAACCTCCCCTTCATTTTGCTCATCAACTGAGACGGTGGTGACCCAGCAATTGGTAAATACATTGGTATTGTAAACAAGATTGTTGTTTTGCCAGTGGCACGAAAGATCATTTAGGGAACCGGTCAGCGAAAAAGCATGCAAACCGCTCCAGAGAATACCGGCCACACTTCCGACTCCTACGATCCAGCTTTCATTCTTCCCAAAAGAGTCAACCGGTGCAAGCACAATCCTTTTTCGTGACATACCGCCCGGTTGTATCACGATAGTATCAACCTGTAACACATAAGTGGTGTATTCAAGTCCGTTATATGGATTGTGAATGAATACAGAGTCATTCACTTCAAGATTAAAGTTGTAGATCAGGCTTTCGTTTCCGAATAATGTCCTGACAAAGACACTTCCTGTGCTATCCTCCCGGATAAACCCGAACAAGTACCAGTTTGAATGATTTTGATCCTCCGCCTGCCATATCTTTTTATAGGCGATATCGTTGATGGTGGTATCACCGTCAAAACGGTTGTAATAGGTTTTGAAATACCATCCGCCCCAGGGCATCCATTCGACTGAGCTCCACATCTTACCCGGAATAAGAAGTTGGCTATTGCCCTGTGCGGTTGCTGCAAATGCTGCAAAGGTGAAAAAAGCAGCCATGATGATGTTTGAGATTGTTTTCATTGTGTATTCTTTTTTGGGTTACTGTTTTACAAATTTTTTGACCAAAGTCTCTTCATTTCCTTTCAGAACCATGAAGTAAACTCCGGGTGATAATGAGGAAACATCAATGGAAGATATATTTTCCTGATCTGCTATCTGAAGCAATAGCCTGCCATCAATGCTATAAATATTGGCTAAATTAATCTCTACGTTTTGGTATGAGCCATGCTCTATATAAATTATATCTCGTGATGGAACCGGGTAAACCGAGATTACATTATCGATTGTTTCAGTAACGCTTTCCCAAATCGAGCCATTAATCACACCCCCACCTTGAGTCCCGGCATTTAGATCAATAAGGTAACCTACATGTAATTTGTTGACGGATGTGAAAGTAAGGTCAAAACTGGCATCATACCAATTACCTCCATTTGCCTCAGAGTGTGATCGATAGACCCCATTAGGCGTTCCGGCAAAGATTGTCCAACCAGCAGTTTCCAAAGTATTGATCTCAAGCGTGGCCAATCCGTTGTTGAATTCAGTCCAGGTATTTCCATTGTCAGCCGATTTAAAAACACCGCCGCCGACTCCAAAAACCGGTTTGGTTCCGGCAAAAAGAAGATCGTTGAACTGGCAAAACTCGATTGCGTAAACATCTTTGGTGGTAAGTCCAATATTTACGAGGTTCCAAGTTTCTCCATTGTCGGTGGATTTGAAAACACCTTCGTCGCAACCGGTTGTTCCAGCGAAAAAGCCATTACCTGCCACTTCAAGGCACACGACATAAGGACATGTCAGGCCGTTGCTGATATTGGTCCAGGTATCACCGTAATCGGTTGACCGAAAAATCCCGTCTCCATAGCTTGCTGCAAAAATAACGTTACCATAAACCAGAAGGTCACGTATATCATATTCCGAAGTATTGTTGAATACATCTACCCAGGTCTGCCCATTGTCGGATGATCTGAAAATGCCTCCCGAACCATCCACTATATCAGCACCGGCAAAAATATATGCATTCCCAATCCTTGCAAGGGAGGTGATATAGGATGCTGAAAGCCCGTCATTAATACTTGTCCATGTATAGCCAAAATCTGAAGAATAAAAAACACCAGAACCATACGAACCTACAAAAAGTTCATGGGTATATGGCCCAAATGAGAAAGCTCTTATGTCGGTGGCCGACATACCATTGACCTTGTGTTCCCATGTGTTCCCATTGTTTGAAGTTCGGAAAACCCCTCCGCCAAGATATGTTCCGGCGAAGATGTGATTTAAAATACCCGATGCAAAGCAGAGCACATAAGGTTTGTCAAGTCCGGTATTGACAGACATCCAGGTATCTCCATTGTTGTCAGACCGGAACACGCCATCTCCGTAAGTTCCCGCAAAGATCATATTGCCCTGATCCGCTAACAATGCATAGATACCATTGGTAGTAACAAGACCCGCGTTCACCTCCGTCCAGTTCATGCCATCGTCAACCGACCGGAATACGCCACCCCCAAAATCAGTTCCGACAAAAATGTGGCCGCTGTCATTGATCGCCAATGAAAGAATGGCGGGTTCCGTCAGACCGGTGTTCATTTGTGTCCATGTGTTGCCGTTGTCTGTTGACCGGAAAATACCGTCATACGTACCGGCAAAGATGGTTCCGTTAGGTTTTATGGCCAATGCAGGCACGTAGGTATTGGTCAGTCCGGTATTGACCTGAATCCATGATTGCCCATTGTCTGTTGACCTGAAAACACCGCCCCCTTCAAAGGTTCCCGCAAAAATATGTCCGGAGGGATTGATGGCCAGAGAGATAACATAAGGATATGTCAATCCGTTGTTTACTTCCGCCCATGAAGCTCCTTCATCGGTTGAACGAAAAGCACCGCCCCCAAGTGTTCCTGCAAAAATGTGCTGACTTGAATTGATAGCCAGCGCCCAGACATCCAAAGAGGTGAGTCCGTCATAAGAGGCTTGCCAACTTTCTCCATGATCCGGTGAGAGGTAAATACCCCCGTTCTTCGTTCCTGCAAACAATGCCCCGGATGCATCATACACCATACATCTCACGTCACCGCCAAAAGGACCGGTAGAGGGCATCCATGCCTGGGAAAATAAAAATCCATGTGACACTAAAAAAAGCAATAACAATGCTGCTGATTTCATAATAGTTTTGTTTTTGAATATTTCACTAAGTTCATTTTAAAATGGGAACTCATCCTCTTCTCTTTCAACTACTTTATCAAAATCCTTTAGCTGGACACTTTCAATTTGATACTGCTTGGTCAATTCATTGAAACTCTTAATTATTTCACTTTCTTTGAGATTTTCATTATCTGTGAATCTAGTTTTCAGTTGTAGCCTGAATAATTCATAAATATGATTTTCAACCAAAATTAGGTCAAAATTTTCATTTGCAAAAGATAACATGTACTCAT
>JBLRXC010000084.1:0-13267 GCA_047920975.1 Bacteroidales bacterium
GCTTTCAAGGAAAGCAATGATGGCTTCGGGGACCGAACCCTGACAACTGACATCAAACACATAGGTCTTTCTGATCTCTTCGAGGTGCCGCTCCAGGTCGTAAGCAAATCTCTCTTCAATAAATTTTTTTATCTCCGCTTTGGAATGACCCTTTATTCCAAGGAAAACAGCAGAAGCAACTGCCTGCGCCCCTTTGATCCCTTCGGGATGGTTGTGGGTGACCATGGCACTTTTCTCTGCTTCATGAAGAACATCTTCCAGGGTATTGTAAGCCCAGCCCACCGGACTGACCCGCATGGCCGAGCCGTTCCCCCAGCTGTTGTAAGGCTGTGGATTCGGCTGGTGTATCCAGTATTGAAAATTGCCGCCATAACCTCGCCCGGGATACCTTCTGCCATAATCCTGATAGACTTTGGTATAGTCAACCCCGTGAAGCAGACTATCCATGGTGGCAATGGTCAGCACACTGTCGTCGGTATAATCAGTCTGTTTGCTGAACAGGTCAAAATCCGTTGTTTTGATATTGTTCCATTCATAAACCGAGCCAATGACATCTCCGATAATCGCTCCTAAGATCAGTTTTTTCTGTGTCAGCATCTTCCGGACATCTAATCCTTATTTCTAACCGGAATGATCAGCACCGGCCTCCTGGAATTTTTGAGGACCTCTTTGCTCACACTGCCGACAAAAAGTTTGTACATCATGCCATATCCATGCGATCCGGTGACGATCATGTCGGCCTCTATTTTGTCGGCCTCTTCCAGGATGGTGTCAACGGTATTGCCCTGAATCACAACAGGTGTCACCTGAAGGCCCTCTTTCGCAAGTTCTCCGGCAAGTGACTGCACACTGGCGCGATTCTCCTGTATTTTTTTGGCCACAAAATCCCTCTCCGCCTGCGGACCCACTCCATACCCGACAAAATCGGGATCAGGTTGTAACACATGCAATAGTGTCACCTCTGCTTTGGACTTTTTGGCGAGGATTTTCACGGTTTTCAGAATGATCTCTGTAATCGGAGATAAGTCAAGTGCAACAAGTAGTTTCATCTGTTTAATTTTTTGATTTTGCCATAAATTTACTACAATTTTCAATAGCATATATCTTTTTCCCAGGACAAATCCAGGCGAAAACAATTGAATCTTGATTTATCTTCTTTACTTTTGGCTTGACCCAAAAGTAACAAACCATGCGCTATCCCTGAGGTTTTTCTTACTGTAAACAACTCACAACAAAAGCTTTATCTTTGCAAGCAATCCTTACAGGTTTTAAAGCATGAAAGAGGTATTGTTTGGAAAGACACATGAACAGATCAAAGCGTTGGTCATGAAGCATGATTTGCCGGGGTTCACAGCCCTTCAGATCACCGATTGGCTTTACAAAAAACCCGTCACCTCTTTTGAGGAGATGACCAATCTTTCTAAAAACAGCCGGAGGATACTCTCGGAAAATTTTGAGTTGGGGCTGACTCCCTACCGTTCCGTTTCCGAATCGGCTGACGGAACCAAAAAGTACCTTTTTCCGGTTGCCCGGAACCGTTATGTTGAAGCGGCCTTTATTCCGGAGAAATCCAGGGCTACGCTCTGCGTTTCATCGCAGGTGGGCTGCAGGATGGGCTGCCGTTTTTGTATGACCGCCCGTCAGGGTTTTCAGGGCAATTTATCACCGGGTGAAATATTGAATCAGATCCGCAGTCTGCCTGAAAGGGACCGGCTGACAAATATCGTATACATGGGTATGGGCGAGCCCATGGACAATTATGAGCATGTAATGCAAAGTCTTGAAGTCCTGACATCGGAATGGGGTTTTGCAATGAGTCCACGAAGGATCACTGTTTCAACCATAGGCATTATCGGAACCATGACCCGGTTCCTTGAAGAGAGCGAGTGCCACCTTGCAGTGAGCCTTCATTCACCTTTTGATGACGAGCGCAGGATGCTGATGCCGGTTCAGAACAACCACCCCATAGAGGAGGTATTAAAGGTAATCCGCAGCTATGACCTTGGCAAACAGCGCCGGGTCTCATTTGAATATATTATGTTTGATGGGCTGAACGATACGCCCCGCCATGTAAATCAGCTTGCCAGTTTGTTGAACGGAATCCGGTGCAGGATCAACCTCATTCGGTTTCACCCCATTCCTGAGGCACCTTACCGCTCATCGGGCGATCCGGCCATCAGGGCGTTCATGGAAGGACTGAAAAAGAAAGGAATACAAACAACACTCCGCGCTTCAAGGGGACAGGATATCGAAGCCGCTTGTGGGTTACTATCTACGAAGGAGTTGTTGAAAAGAGAATAGGTACACAGTTCTCAGTTCACAGTTCGAAGTTCGATGTTCCCTGCCCGACGGTTTACCCGCCGGAGGTGGGCAGGCGGGGAGGTTTGAAGTTGGGTTCACGGTTTAAACAAGCCTTTAGCTTTTAGCCTTTAGCAGGTTCTGCAACAACAATTTAACAATTTAGCCATTCAACAATTGCCAACTGCCAACTGCCAACTGTTTTCAGTTCACGGTTTACAGTTCACAGTTTGATGTTCACTTTTCACTTTTCATTGTTCACTTTTCACTATTCCATCATCTGCTCTCCGCTCTATGCTCTCCGCCTCTTAATGTAACCGGCTTCCGATCAAATGGATGAACTCCTGGCGTGTCTCCTCTTTCCTGAAAGCGCCGGTAAAATCGGAGGTAGTCGTTACCGAGTTCTGCTTCTGCACACCGCGCATCATCATGCACAGGTGCATCGCCTCGATCACCACAGCCACACCAAGCGGGTTGAGGGTATCCTGGATACAGTCCTTGATCTGTTTGGTGAGCCGCTCCTGCACTTGCAGTCGGCGCGAAAAAGCATCAACAACGCGTGCAATTTTACTCAATCCGGTGATATAACCATTGGGAATATAAGCCACATGTGCTTTTCCGATAAACGGGATCATGTGGTGTTCGCAAAGAGAGTAGATTTCAATATCCTTTACAATGACCATCTCGCGGTAATCCTCCTTGAATTTTGCAGATTTCAGGATTTCAACCGGATCAAGCAGATATCCGTGCGTCAAAAACTGCATGGATTTGGCAACCCGCTCCGGAGTCTTGCTTAATCCTTCCCTGGTGGGATCCTCACCGATCAATTTAAGGACTTCAGCATAATGGTGACTCAGTTTTTCAACATTCTCACAATTATAGAGGTCAATCTTCTCATAACCTTCATTGTGGGCATCTTCTGCCAGGATTTTTAACTTCTCTTTCTCCATGAAATTATTTATTTTCCAAAGTATTCAACAAAATTATTTTCGGTCTCCACCAGTTTTACGCAATGCAGAAGCCCGCCAATCTTTCGAACATCATCATACAGTTCCTTCCAGATTGCAATGGCCACATTCTCTGTTGAGACAATTTTTCCTTTCATAAAATCTACTTCAAGGTTGAGGTTTTTGTGATCGATTTTGTCAATAACCTTGCTTCGGATCAACTGGCTGAGGTCCTTCAGGTTGATGATAAATCCCGTTTCCGGATTCACATCTCCTTTCACTGTCACGAAAAGAATGTAGTTGTGGCCGTGCCAGTTTGGATTAGAACATTTGCCAAAAACATCAAGGTTCTTTTCATCACTCCAATCTTCCCTGAACAGGCGATGGGCTGCATTAAAACGCTCCCTTCTTGTGATGTGCATCATGATGCAAATTCTTTTAAAAAGTTCAAATGTAGTATTAATATATACGTGGTTGAACAAAACCAAACAAAAAAATCCCCCATACCCGGGGGATTTTTTTGACTCAGATGAGTCGGTATTAAATCAAACCAATCAATTAACAACCTGTATCTTTTTCGTTACTCTTGAATTTCCAGCATTGATAGCCACAAAATAAATTCCACTTTTCAAACCGGTAATATCAATGATATGGGATTGCGTATAATTACCACCTGAACTGACCTGATCAGCCATTACTTTGCCTCCAAGCACATCATAGATTTCAAATGTAACACTTGAATTGGTCATCAGGCTGTATTCATTGTTTAGATAATTTGATGCAGGGTTTGGATAAGCCCTCACGGATTCCTCCAATATAGTTTCATTCACACTCAACCATAGTGGAAGAGGCAATAAGCTACCGCCGGCAGGAAGAGCAACCCATAATCCAAACCCACTGCCACTGCTGTTGTTTTCGGGGTTGAGGAAACCTGAAGCTATTACTGTGAATGCTCCTCCGCTAAGTCCAAGTGTTGCCAACGGGGCATCGTAAGTAACAACAGTTACCGATCCCGTTTCATCTTTGATTGCCAGGCGGTAATCTGCAGTTGGAAGCTCAAGATAACCTGCATATTCGCCATAGGCAAGGTCGTCAATGATGGTCCCGGCACCTGCCAAAACCTCCACAACATCTACTACCGGAGCATCGGTTGATCCATGGAACACAAGAACATCGGTGTTGGCAGGATTGGAAGCCTCTTCACGGCCCATTGCATACACATAAATATCGAATGGCTTTACAGGGTCGTAGCCGGTGGGGCTAACAATTCCATTGGCAACAAGAACGTATGTCTCTTCAACGGCTAGTGTATAATTCTGCGACCAGATCGGGTTTTCAGGACCGGTGCTGTTTGGACCCTGAATGGCAATGGTAAATTCCTGTCCACCGGGTGCATCTACAAAAGGTGAAGCCGTGCGGAATGCAAAATCGTCAAGTAAAAGGGTATTGTCTAACCACGCATCAACAACTGCTGCAGCCAGATCCGCTGAGTTGTGAATTACCTGCACTCTTGCAGTTTGTTCTGGTATATCGTCTGAATTATGCAGAGGGAGTGGGATCATATTTCCACCTGAAGGAAGGGCAACCCAAATTCCAAATTCGTCGCTTGAATCGCTGGCACCAATAATACCGGATGCAACTGCAACAAGAGCCGCATCTGCAAGCCCTAAAGTTGTCAGGGGGGCGTTGAAACTTATGGATTCACCATCACCATCAAGATTCTCAACCTGAAGAATATAATCTTCATTTGGTAATTCTAAATACCCGGCAAAATCACCATAGAAAAAATTATTGATGATGTTTCCCGCTCCTTTACCGATTTCATTCACGCTCACTCCGGGTGCATTGAGCGCCCCATGAAACACAAGTACATCGGTATTACCTGTTACAGAGGCGGCTTCACGGCCCATGTCATAAACATACAAACTGAACAATCTGTCAAGATCAGCAGTTGGGATATCTAGGAAACCACTTGCAACTATAACATATGTTTTGTTTGCGTCTAGCGTGAAGTTTTGTGACCAGATAGCTTCAGCAGAGCTAAGACTTTTTGGTCCCGCTACTGAAAGTGTGAATTCAACTCCCGAGGGAGCATTAATAAATGGGGTGGCTGTTCTGAACTGAAAGTCATCAATTAATAAGGTGTTATTCAACCATACATCAACGAATTTTGCCGATTTGTCGGCTGAATTGTGGATGACCTGCACACGTGCAGTTGAATAAGCAGAAATGGAAAAAAGCGTCATCACCGCTAAAATCGTAAATTTGAGAGCATGTTTTTTCATTTGTAGAAATTTTAAGTTATGAATTATTGATGTTTAATTTTACTACAATGAAACATAGAAATAAACTTTTTTTTTAACTATTTTCTTATTTTATTAAACATTTATTTATTGGGAGAGATGAATATTTATTTTATAATTAGTTATTTATTTGATTTTTAATTTATTAACTGTTTTTATATTGTTTATCTATTTTAGCTTTTCATTAAACATTATGAAAAAAAATAAAGAAGTATGTTTCTGGAAGAACATGAAACCGGTTTCAGTTCCATAAAAATAAAAGAGGCACCCTGATTGTTGCCTCAGGGTGCCTCTCAATTTACTAAAAACCTAAATTTACATCTATGAAAAATATTTTGTGATTGAGGATTAATTCTGAAAATCCTTCAATTGTTCCATCAGTTTTTTCCTGCCAAAAAAGATGCGGCTTTTAACAGTTCCAATGGAGAGATTCAGGCTTTCTGCTATCTCCTTGTATTTGTAGCCTTCAAAATGCATCTGGAAGGGAATTCTGTGATCATCCTGCAGTTCACCAACAACCTTCTCAAGTTCACCATGGGTGTATTCTGAGTCGGGTGTAACTACCTCTTCAGCGATGCTCGACGTATTCAGATAATAAAGATCACGTGTGTTATCCATCACCATGTTTACCTTGGTATCTTTCCTGTATTTATTGATGAAGGTATTTTTCATGATGGTGTAAACCCATGCTTTCATATTGGTGGCCGGATCAAATTTGTCCTTATTTGAAATTGCTTTTAACAGCGTATCCTGAATGAGATCGTTGGCATCTTCCTGATTGGATGTAAGGGAATAAGCGAAGTACTGTAGCTTGTCTTTCAGGCTAAGTACTTTGTGATTGAATTCTATTGCTGTCATTACGTTAAGTTTTAAGCGATTTAAACTTGTTGAACTTATCGGCGACAAAGATAAACACATTTTTTTGAATTAAACAAGTTATTTAGAACTATTTTAAATAATTTTTTTAAATTTATTTTCTATATCCTGTTTATCAATTGATTATGAAATGTTAAAATTTCTTAATGCGTTTATTATGGATTTGTTAAAGTTAAACATAAATCTATGCTTTGTTTAACATTTGATTGCTTAAATAGATATATAAGCATTCAGATAATTGATTTTCAAATCAATAGACAGAGGGACACTCAAAGAGGAACTGGGGTGTGGAACCGGCAGATACTTTAAAGGGTTATTTCAATTGGTTAAGTTCCTCTTTAAAATGATTGGCAGATTGAATCAGTTTTGCATTGGAAGGCATTTCAAATTCAACGGTTCTTGCCTGCATGCCGGCAATAAAAACGGTTGAAGTATTATATTGCTGCGATAAATCATGGATAAAACTGCTGAGATATCCATTTTCAGTCGGACTGGTAATAAATGTAAGAAGGTATTCGATATTCTTGATTTTTGACACCTCAACAAGTGCATCATATGGAACAGATTCACCGAGATAGATCACTTTATGATTTTGTTTCTTAATCAGGTAATGGTAAAAGATCAAACCGATTTCATGGTACTCTTTCTCCGGCAGGAAAAGAAGGAAAGACCTTGAACGCTCATCAACCTTCTGAACGATTCCATCAATGGCTACAATCAGCTTCTGACGGATCAGGTTCGAAATAAAATGTTCCTGTGCGGGATTGATGGATCCGATTTGCCAAAGCACTCCAATTTTTTCGAAAAAAGGATAAATCAACTTCAGCATGGTCTCTTCAAAACCCAGATTGAGCACAGTTGTATTAAAAATTTTGTCGAATTTATTTTCATCGAGGTCAATCATAGCAGTGACCAGACTTTCAATCTGACTGTGTAAATTGGCACTGGTCTGGGCCAGATTCAGGATCTTTTCATTGATATCCTGGTCTTCAAGATTTACTATATTGGATATTTTAAATCCATGACGATGCAGTATTGAAACATTTAAAAGTTTTTTTAAATCATCATCATCATAAAATCTTATGTTTGTGCAGGTTCTTTTGGGTTCAACCAGATTGTATCGTTTTTCCCAAATCCTGATTGTGTGGGCTTTAATGCCTGTGAAATTTTCGAGATCTTTGATAGAATAGTTAGCCATTATATTTATTTTCTGAGACTATGTGCTCCTTTATCCACTTTTAAACAATCACAAATAAAAATGGTTTAATATTTTCAATGAATATTTAAACAAAAAGAAGATATGATTTGATTAATCCATTGACATAATAGACTTTGGCACCCTCCTACCACACCATTTGGAAAATCAGCTTTCCCATTTTTCTGAGCCTTTTGGCCCAAAACATTATCATTGTGGTTGACACAGCATTTCTGGGCCGGGTTGGAGAGACTGAACTGGGGGCCAGTGCCATCGGTGGACTTTTTTATGTATGCCTTTTCATCATTGGATTCGGGTTTGCCACCGGTTGTCAGATTCTTATTGGCCGGAGGAATGGTGAAGGAAATTACCACATGATCGGACGATATGTTGATCACAATATATATTTTCTGGTCTCTTTAGGGGTACTCCTGGTAATTCTGACGAAAATTTTCTCAGGAGGAATCCTGAGGAGCATCCTCACCTCCCCTGAGATATGGAAGGCCAGCAATGATTTCATGCAGATTCGCATCTGGGGATTAGGGTTTGCCTTTATGAATATGGTCTTTAAGTCGTTTTATATTGGGATAACCAGAACACCCTTTCTTATCCTCAGCGCAACAATCATGGCCCTGGTAAATATTTTATTCGATTATCTGTTTATTTTCGGGAACATGGGTTTCCCTGCCATGGGTATTGAAGGTGCAGCATTTGCTTCAGTCATTGCAGAGGGTTCTTCATTGTTTTTCTTTATTCTTATCACGCTCTCGCGTAAAGATCTCAGAAAATACAACCTGTTCCGGCTCAAAAGGCTTGATTTTCAGATAATCATGAAAATATTTGATGTGGCAGGGTTCATCATGCTGCAGTATTTTTTCTCCATTGCAAGCTGGTTCTCTTTTTTTCTGATCATCGAGCAAACCGGTGAAAGACCGCTCGCCGTTTCCAATATCATCAGAAGCCTTTATATGATCATGTCCATACCCATCTTCGGACTCGGCTCAGCCACGAGTACCATCGTCAGCAATACAATAGGAAAAGGTGAGGTTCAAAAAGTAATACCAGCCGTGATCAGGATTACCAAAATCAGTTTTTTCAGCATTGCCGCCGTGATCGCCCTTGCTTATGTTTTCTCAGATGAAATCCTCTCCTTTTATACTAACGATCCATCCCTTGTAGTGGCCTCAAAAGCCACTTTTCATGTCACACTGCTCGTACTCACTATCTTTTCCGTTGCCATCATTCTCTTCAACGGTGTTTCAGGTACAGCCAATACGGGGAAATCATTTCTTATTGAGATCATTGCCCTGATCTTTTACCTGGTGGCTGCCTACTTTTTTGCAATCCGACTGCAATTACCTGTGCACCTTGTATGGTTTTCTGAACTGATCTATTTCGGATTGATGGCATTGCTGTCCATTGCATACCTGAAATGGGGTAATTGGATGAAAAAGATGGTTTAAATGTCCGGGACGGAATTACCTGTATCCATTTGCCGTTGAAAGTATATATTTGCAATCTTAAATGCAAAAGCGAAGATGCCAAAAATAACGGTCGTAATCATTACCCTGAACGAAGAAAGAAACATCGGAAGATGCCTGCAGAGCGTGAAGGATATTGCCGATGAGATTATAGTTGTAGATTCATTTTCAACTGATAAGACCGAGGAAATCTGCAGGGAGTTTGGAGTTAAATTTATTCAGCATGCGTTTGCGGACTATGTCAGGCAGCACACATTTGCTGATGCACAGGCCAGATATGACCACATCATGAGTCTGGATGCCGATGAAGCCCTTTCGGAAGAGCTTGCACAATCGATTCTGGTTGCTAAAAAATACTGGAAAAATGATGGCTACTTTATGAACCGCCTGACGAACTACTGTGGAAGATGGATCCGTTATTCGGGTTGGTACCCCGATAAAAAACTGAGACTTTATGACCGGCGCAAGGGAAAATGGATAGGAAAGAAGTTGCATGAACGCTTCATTCTGACCACTGGATCCACTACGGGACATCTCAAGGGCGATATGCTGCACTACTCTTTTTATAACATTGAAGGCCATCTTAAACAGGCTGACAAATTCAGTACGATGAGTGCAGAAGCATTGCTTGAAGAGGGAAAATCCATCCCGGCCTATTACCTGTTTATGAAACCCACCGCAAAATTCTTCAGGAACTATTTCCTTAAAATGGGTTTTCTTGATGGAATCTATGGGTACATCATTTGCCGGATTGCTGCAACAGAAACATTCTGGAAATACCTGAAGGCATATCAGTGGCAACATCCGGTAAAAACTTCGGAAAATTGAACCGGATTCATTGCGGCCTCAGGTAAATGGCTATTTTTGTCAGCATCCAGCCTGGCCTGGGTTTGCAAAAAAATTCTTCCTTGAATCGGAACAGAAAATACAATGCGGAGACTGGTTGGGTTGCCATCATCAATCCAAATGCCGGACGGAAAAAGGCAGCACAGGACCGGAATAAAATCCATGATCTGCTCCTGAGATCGGGGCTCAGTTTTCAATGGGTCCTCACCACGCATCGCGAACATGCCATTGCACTGACGACTAAGTTTATCAAAAAGGGCTTCAGGAAGTTCCTGGTCATTGGCGGTGACGGCACACTCAATGAGGTAGTGAATGGCATATTTTTTCAGAAAGCAGTTCCCTCCACTGAGTTTCTTGTGGGAATGATTCCGGTAGGAACAGGAAACGACTGGTGCCGGATGTTTGAAATACCTGTTCATTATGACGAAGCTGTAGAAATCCTGAAACAGCAGAATATTTTCCTGCAGGATATCGCCAGGGTGGAGTTTCATCAGGGAGGAAAACAGAAACGGCGATACTTCATCAACGTAGCAGGTATGGGATACGATGCAGAGGTTGCAGCCAAAACAAACAAGGATAAGGAGCATGGAAAGGGCGGCCCCCTGCTCTATCTTAAGAACCTCTTCACCAGCCTCCTTTTTTACAAGCATACAAACACTAAAGTCGTCATCGACAATCAGTCTGAAAAGCCCTTAACAACACGGACATTTAGCATGAGCATCGGTATTTGCCGGTATAATGGCGGTGGAATGATGCAGCTCCCTTCAGCACTGCCTGACGACGGGCTTTTAAATGCAACCCTGATAAAAAAGATCGGAAAATTGACCGTTCTGAAAGAGGTAAAAAATTTGTTTGACGGATCGTTTGTGAACCATCCGAAAGTTCTCACCTTTACGGGAAAATCATTCAAAATAGATTCATCGCCTCCCATCAATCTTGAAGCTGACGGAGAATCGCTCGGACATTCGCCCTTTTATTTTGAAGTCATACCTGCAGCATTGCATGTAGTGGTAGGAAAAAGCAGTTTCACAAACCACAACCAGGTGCTGCGATGAAAATAAGTTTACAAGCTCATATTTACATATTCCTTGTCACAGGATTGATGATTCCTGGAGGCCAGCATGTTTTTTCACAAGAATATCCGGTAAGTCAAAGATCATACACAACAAAAAAGATCGTTGGAGAATCCCCTGTAATAGATGGCTCCTTTGATGATGATGCCTGGGAAGGCATTGATTGGGCAGGAGGTTTTATTCAGCAGGAACCTTTTGAAGGGGCTGCTCCGACACAGCCTACCTGGTTCAAAGTACTCTTCGATGATAATCATATCTATGTTGCTATAAGGGCTGAGGATGACGATCATGACAGAATTGTGAGAAGAGTAACCCGCCGTGATTCTTTTGATGGGGATTGGGTAGCCATTGCTTTCGACAGCTATATGGATAAGCGAACGGCCTTCTCCTTCGGTGTGAGCGCTGCCGGGGTAAAAAATGATATGATCGTTGCAAATGATGATCAGGCGGATGATTCATGGGATCCGGTCTGGTATGTGAAAACAGCAATTACCGGTGAGGGGTGGAATGCGGAGATGAAGATCCCTCTTAGTCAGATCCGGTTTGCACGCAAGAGTGAACATTCCTGGGGTCTACAGGTAACACGTTTTTTGTACAGAATAGAAGAGTTTTCTGCCTGGCAATATATTCCAAGAGAATCTTCAAGGTGGGTAAGTATGTTTGGAAGTCTTCAGGGCATCGGTCAAATCGCTCCCAAAAAAGAAATTGAGCTGATACCCTATGTGGTAGGATCTGCGGAAACCTATCAGGCTGAACCGGATAATCCTTTTGCACCCGGAAAAGGAAGCAATATTTCGGGCGGACTTGACGGAAAGATTGCCCTCACCAATGACCTGACTTTGAATTTCACTGCAAATCCCGATTTCGGGCAGGTGGAGGCCGATCCCTCAGAAGTCAACCTGACAGCATTTGAGACATTCTTCCGGGAAAAAAGACCATTTTTCATAGAGGGTAGCAATATTTATAATTTCCCGGTAACCAGGGGTGAAGGGAACCTTGCCCGCGATAACCTGTTCTATTCCCGGAGGATTGGACGACAGCCTCGCTATTTACCAGTTACCGAACCCGGAGAATATGCTGACGTTCCTGAATTTACAAGGATCCTCGGTGCATTTAAACTGTCGGGGAAAACCCGTAATGGCTGGTCGGTCGGAATTATGGATGCGGTCACGGCCGAAACCACTGCCATCATTGATAATAAAGGGGCACAGCGTGATGTGATGCTGGAGCCGCTGACCAACTTCTTCAACACCCGCATGCAAAAAGATATCAACGGAGGCAACACCCTGGCCGGGGGTATGTTCACCGCCACCAACCGAAATTTCGGTGCTGATTCATTGAATATGATCCATACTTCAGCTTACACCGGAGGACTGGACTTTGCCCATTACTGGAAAGACCGCAGTTATTTTGTGAGCGGAAATTCCGTCTTCAGTCATCTCAGCGGAAGCAATGCATCAATTGCGGAATTGCAACGGGCACCCCAAAGATATTTTCAGCGGCCTGATGCAACCCACTTCGAAGTTGATTCATCAAAAACGAGCCTCTCAGGCAGTGGCGGAACCCTTTCCGGTGGTAAAATTGGCGGAGGGCGATGGCGTTATGAAGGTGCGCTTACATGGCGAACGCCCGGTCTTGAACTGAATGATATGGGATACCTCCGGCAGGCCGATATCATTCAGCAAAATGTGTGGGTTGGATATAAGATTTGGGAACCCTTTTCAATTTTCAGGGAAATAAACCTTGGATTTGATCAGTCAGCAGGATGGGATTTCTCAGGTACCCGGAATACGTTTAGCCTGAACACCAGCCTCTTTTCAAAATTCATGAATTATTGGTCATTTTCAACCGCACTGAGTCGCTATCTGCCTAACAATCAAAGGGTTGAGCTAAGGGGAGGTCCTGCATTCAGGTTTCCAGGCGACTGGAACCACTCTATCAGTGCCGGCTCGGATGAGCGAAAAAAACTGATCTTACGACTCTCTATGTTTAATAATTGGGGCGATATCAGCCATTCCCGGTTTTTCAACACAAGGTTTACAATCAATTACCGGCCATTTGAAGCGCTGTTAGTTTCGGTTGAACCGCAGTACGCCCGCCAGCGTAGAGACCTGCAATATGTGCAGACGCTTGAATATGATGGTGAACCAAGATATATTCTTTCAACCCTGAATGCCGAAATATTCAGTTCCGATATCCGTGTTAATTTCAGCCTCACACCCGACATGTCATTGCAATACTGGGGACA
>JBLRXC010000085.1:0-13163 GCA_047920975.1 Bacteroidales bacterium
GAATAAACCTAATTATTAACCAAAACCAATTAAGGAAAGACACCTTACTTTTATATTTTAAAGAACGATCCTGATTTTATTTCCACTCCTTAACTTATCAAACGAAATACGAAATTAAATATTGAGTCAACCTGAATTGTTTTTTATTCTGTTAAACTGCTTGCCGGAATATTTCCGATACATCGCTCAATTGTTTATCTGTCTCCCTTTTAAGGACGGTCATACCTTCAAATGGAACCTTCACCTTTTCATTGAGTCTTGAACGAATTTTCCGTTGAAGCAGCAAACGGGCCCTGTTCAGTTGTGATTTTGATGTATTATCAGAAATGTTTAAAAGTTCTCCGATCTCTTTGTGTGTATAGCCCTCAATGACATTCAAATTAAAAACCGTCCTGTATCCTACGGGTAATTCCTGAATGATCTCAAGCAATTCATCTCTTGAAATCTTGTCATAAACCATATTATAAGATTCGCCTGGTATTTCAAGACTATCCAGCTCGCTCATCTTTGAATATCTTGCGTTTCGCCTGTAGTAGTTAATGGCTGTGTTGATTATAGTTCTTCTGATCCAACCCTCAAGAGAGCCTTCATTTCTGAAATCTTTTATCTTCATAAATATCCTGATAAATCCCTCATGCAAAATATCATCGGCTTCCATTCTGTTCCCGGCAAATCGAAGACAGATACCATACATTCTGGGAGCGAAATATTTGTACAGCGATTCGTTGGCTTCAGGTGAATTGTTTATAAAAAGATCAGGATTGATTGTTTGAGCAGACATGGGTGAAAGTTTTAGAAGAGCAAATCTTCTAGTTTTTATTAGAATGATTGAAATCTGTTTGCCGCGCTTTCTCAAGTGCACTTAATAGTTTCTTCAATGCTACATTTTCATCCTTTTTCTGGCGAATAAATTGTTTGATTCGTTCATCCAGCATGGGGTCCTTCGAAATGTTCTTTTCTAATCCCATAGATTTTCACTTTAATTTAAGAAAGACCGTGCAAAAGTGAAGCAAAAATAAATTGTATACAAATAAACAGATATAACAAAACCACTACTTTGGGTATACCTGGCTAATAGATTGTTCATACAAAACACCCTACAATTCCCATACATCAACACACATGTCATTGTAATACAGATATTTATGATTAAATTTTTTCAAGACAGTCAACAATATTTGTTTCCTGACCAGATAAATTCAGTTTTTTTCGCAGGCGAGAACGGGCAATCTCAATGCTTTTGACACTCTGACCGGTAAGTGCCGAAATCTCTCTGGTTGTCATTTTCAGGCGCAAAAAAGCACACAACCTTGTTTCATTTGTTGAGAGTTCAGGGAACTTTAAAATCAGGTTGGAATAAAAATCCTGATGAATCTGGTTGAACCGAACCCTGAACTCTTCATCCGACTCATCCTGAATACCTCCCTGTAAATCCAGGATCAGTTGATTGATCAAAGAATGATTCTCTGGTTTAAGCCTGGTTTTAATCTGGTTCAACTGTTCGGTCACTTGTGTTAGAAGCTCGTTTTTATTGATCAGGTAGTGAATATTTTCCTCAAGCAATTTTTCCTTGAATTTCAGAGTCTCCGCCAATGCTTCATTTTTAACCCTGATCATATGCTGATTTAACCGCTGCTGCGTAGCCTTAGATCGTTGCTTCCAATAGAGAAGCATGAGGATCACAAAAGCCAAACCTAAAAAAGCTCCAATCACCAGGCGATTGATCCTTGATTTTTCATGGGCAATGTCTTCCAATTGCTTATTTTTCCGGTATTCATGCATAAAATTCAGACGAGTGATCCGCTCTGTGCTGGATTGCAGGTCAAGACTATCACTCAGCGTTTTAAAAAGCAGGTGAAAGGAGTAAGCATTCAGGTAATCATGAAAACCTGCATAAGCAGTGCTTAACTGCTCCGTGGCTAACTTACTGAGCTGAAGATTTCCGGTGGCATTGGCAATCTCCAGACAATCTTTTAAATACGGAATAGATGTATGAAACTCTTGTACATGTACAAAATATTTCCCCATCAAATAGTTTGAAAATGCCATTCCAATGGTGTCATTCATTTGCTTCCTCACATCCAGACTCCTGCGGAAATAATATAGACTTAAAGGATGGTCCATGGAGAGATAAAGACTGCCGATATTGCTGAAATTAATAGATAGCCAGTGCTTATTATCAATTTGCTGACTAATGTCCAAAGATTTAGCATAGTAATTCAGCGCATCTATAAAGTTACCTTGTCGTTCCAGAATCATACCCATATTATTGGAAATTCCAGCTATCCATTTTTTATCATCAATTTCTTCATAAATTTTTAATGATTTTTCAAAATGACTGATCGCTTGTTCATCATTCTCAAGCAGATAGTAGAGTATCCCAAACATATTATGAGATCTGGCAATACCTTCCGGGTACCGGATGATCTCCATTAATTCGAGGCTTCTGAAAAAATAATCCATTGCATCGGCATACAAACCCTTAAGCCGTAAATAAGACCCAATATTATTGTAGGATTCTGCAATACCTTTTAAATAAACCATCTTCTTACTTATTTCCAAAGCCTCATCGGCATATTGTAGTATCAGATCAGGTGCAGCATAAATGGATTCAGTTGCGATTTGATTCAATAGGTTGATGCGCACTGTATCATGCATAGGATTGGAAAGTTGTTGGACGAGGCTATCATAATTAGCCTGGCTCTGCCCGTTACCTGTAAGGGTAAGTAATAGAAACCCCATGTAAACAAACCATTTCATAGGCTCGCCAGAAAGTTGCTTAGGTTAATATCTGTATTTGAGAGGTTCAGTTTTTTCCTCAGGCGTGTCCGGGCAACTTCAATCGCATTGATGTTCTGATGTGTAATAGCAGCAATTTCCTTCGTGGTTAGATTTAATCTTAGCAAAGCACACAATTTCTTTTCTTTTTCGGTTAATTGTGGAAAATTATCCTTGAGTGCCTCATAAAAGTTTTCGTGCACATCAGAAAACCTCTCTTCGAACATATTCCAAATGTTTTTATCAATGTTAGAACGAAGATTTAAAATAATCTCCCTTATTTTTTCTTTATTTTCATCTTTAAAATTATTCATAAATCCGGAAAGTCTGTCGCTAATATAGCCTATCAATTCATTTTTCCGCACCATATACATGACATTGGAGGTTAGAATCCTGTTTTTCTGATCAATTTCTTCCCTGAGTTTTGCGTGTTCAAGTTGCAGGTTATATGCGAGTGATTGGTCATGTTTTGTTTTGATCTTTAAGCGCCCATAAAGAAAAGCTATAAAAATTATGACTAAAAGAACGATCAAAGCAATGATGATAAAATCCATCTGGCTCTTTTGTCGCCTTACAACATCTGATTTCAATTGCTGGTCATAAAGATTCTGCATCTCAACCTGTGTTATTTTCTCAGCGTTCCTGATACTTGAAATGCTATCGCTTATTTGTTTGTGTACAAGGTGAAAATAATATGCCTGTTCATAATCCTGAAGAATCGCATTGATGTCACTCAAACCTTTTGTCGCATCCCTTATACCGCTCATATCCGAGAACTTAACCGCCAGATTGTATCCTTCCATATACCGGTTCAGTGATTCATTATATGCACAGGATCTCATGTTTAGTGTTCCCAGGGTAATTTTAACACCTGTCAAAAAGTCCTCTTTATCAGAAGTAAGGCAAAGATGTGTAGCTGCATCTAGGTAATATTTTGCAGAGTCGTATACTTCCAGATCAATCATAAGCCTGCCAATGTTTTGATAGGATTTTATTAAAATCCGGTGGTTTCCCAAATTCCGTCCAATTCCTGCTGCATGGGTTAAATGATACCGGGATTCTGATAAATTCTGTCTCCGGCGATATACCTCTCCTAAATTACTGAATAACAATCCTATCCCGGCTGAATCACCTATGATTTCATAGGTATTCAAACTTGCAGTATAGTACTCAAATGCCTTTTCTAGATTTCCCTGTTCAAAGAAATTCAATCCGATGGCGTAGAATGCTTCTGCAATATCCCTGTCATTCTTTTCCTTTCGGAATATATTGAGTGCACTGTAAAAAGCTGAAAGTGACTTTTCATATTCGAGCTTACGTTGTAAATAAATACCCATAGAGATATCCACTTTTGCAACCCAATAAGACTCTTTCAATTTTTTGAATTCATTCCCTGCAAGTGTAAGCATATTCACAGCACGATCCCAATCCTGCTCATGCATTGCAACCTGTGCAAGGTAATATTGGGCAGTTGCCTTACCCTTCGGGTCATTAATGGATTCTGCAATGAAGAGAGCCTGGTCAGCATAGTTTTTAGAGAGAGAAGATTTATCAGTTGAATGTTGTGCTGCTAGCTGAATTAATATGGTCAACTTTTCCGAGGGAGTTTCTGTCCAGTGCAATGTCCTGGTTAAACTGTCAATCTCTGTGTTTTGAGCGTATAAACTCAGATAAAGCATTGAGAATAATGCCGGTAATACCAAATATTTCCTGTTCAGAACCATCCTGTCCCGTTATGTGAATTCAAAGCAAAAAATGAGTCGCTATGTAATGAAAATTCCGGGAAATTATAAAATAACCATGAAAACACAATGGTCAATTTTTCTAAAAGTTTGACCTCTCTCCGGATCAATCTGTTGATTGAAACTCTGGTAAGCACAAACAAAGAGATTGACAACATTTGAAACATACGTTTTCTTCCTGGCTGGAACACTTTTTATCCGGGTAAAAAATTTCAGATTGTAAACAAGGTATAAGTCATTAACCACTTGAATATTATTCAATCTTTTTGTCAGGTGCAATAATGTTCAATACATTTTCTATGACCAATTATGTGCTCAATGTTACCGGAAAAAGGGCAAATGTAATAAAATCATCTGGGCTCAGAAAGCATAGAAGCATTTCGAAAAACTCAGGGTCGCTTATCAAAAATCGGATCTCCTGAATGGACGACTTTGCGGAAACCCTGACTGATTCCCTTGATGTAACCAATATGGTTTAGCTCCATCAGACACTTCAATCTGTCCCTGGATGAAAAAATTTTCTCCGAATTTCAAATCCACACCCATTAACAGCCCTTTATAATCCTGTGAATGAAAAAAAGGGTTTATCTGACCGTGCGAATAATTATTCATCTCTTTAAAAGCAGTACCGGATAAAGTGACTCTGTCGGATAACCTGTATGTCCCACCACCGTAAATCATTGCGGAGAAACTCCCTGGCAGTGCAACATCGTAATTATTCCCGGCAAAACCCTGATAGAAGGTGTTGTACCTTAAACCGGAATGAACAGAAAATCTTTTTCCTACAGGATAAACAATGCCGGGAGCAATGTAGGTGCCAACTCCGCTACCAAAAGTTTTGGAATAGAAGAACATTGAACCAAACTCCATATTCATTCTCAATTTTCCTGGCTGCAGGTATGGTAATATCTCTTCAGCCTCTATCCGTTGCAGATCAGTGCCCGAACTTTCTTCCTGTGTGAAAAGAAAGCTCCGGAATCCGAACAAAAAAAGCACTATCAAAAGAAAAGATCTGTTCACCAACTGAAAATATTTGATATACAAAAAAGAGTAACGGTTAAGGATACAAAATGTTTCCCGGTTTTATTCATTGTGATACCAGTTGTTCAAGTTCAAGATTTTGAGCAATATTTCTCACACGATCAGTTCCTGATTGGTTATCTGCTTCGATGGTCATGATAAACCGATCAACAATGTCAAGAGCAACAACTGCTATTCTTTCATCTCGCCGGTATTCCTCCCAGCCTCTCACCCCGGGTCCAAAATCGAACAGGTTAACTTCAGATTCTGAATCTTTCAACAGAGTACCTGTTTCCCACAATGCGATGGCCGTGTTATACATATTGATTGCATCCGTGCAGTCAAGCAATGTTATCCTGACATAGTTGCCCGATGGGTTTTTATACTCGATCACTGCACTGGAATATGTCAAACCATCGAGTTTCAACAGGCTCCCTGTGGGTTCTCCGGCTGTGAAACCTGTGATCCCGGTTTCGATAAAATTCTTCAGCACACCGGGCGAAAGCGGCACCAGTTGAGCGTTGGAAACATAAGCAAACACCATTATTAAGCAAACGATCCATTTACCCTTCACTTCAGTATGTATATTTTTTATGGTACTCAAAAGTCAATCCAATCAGGATGCTGAAAAACCAAAATCAATTTCCCTCTAAACAATTGGAAAAAAGTTATTGCAACTTTTCTTCTTTTAATACTTAACTCTGAAGAGACTTACCAAACCAACCGTTGATTCATCAGGAGTGGTTGTAAGTGTTGTCAATGTGAGTGTTTTCAAATTTCTTGGCCAGAATATAACGGGCATCACATCTCCTCCAAATTCGCCGTTGCTACTCAGATAACTCTCACTGTCGAAAAATGACCCGATATTAAACATGTAAGGACTTTTGGAGTCGTACTGATAAAGTCCCACGCTGGCAAGTTCGGTGAACTCAATGATTACTTCACCGCACAACTCTCCATTTTCTTCAAAAAGCCGCTTGCTTTTTACTACTGCACCCGGATAATCACTTTCAAGTTTGTTGCCATCAATGTATTCTGATATCAACTCCTCAAAATCCGCTTCCGACACATCGGTATTGTCATCTTTGATGGACATGATATTGACATACTTGATGGTAAGTGTGCCCGAGTTATTATCCTTCATTTCAAAAGTGTAGACTTTCTTTTCGATGGTCAGGCAACTTGTGAATAATGCTACGAGAGCAATAAATCCGATCAGAGAACCAATTTTTTTTGTCATAGATATTTTTTCTCAAAATTAATATTTATTCTCATGAACGGTATATTCAAAATTTAGAAGTGTAATTTTGTCTGCTAAAGCTATACTTATGAAACAAACTTGTACTTAATAAACTATCCAATATGAACATATCAGTTGAGTTAAGCTATTACCCATTGAGCCCTGAATTTGTTACCCCAATTCTCGATTTTATCAAAAGACTCAGGAGTTATTCCACTATTGAGTCGGTGACAAACGGGATGAGCACTCAGGTTTTCGGAGAATACGACGATGTGATGGAAATCCTCACAAAGGAGATTAAAAAATCTTTTGAGCTTCCGCACTCGGTTTTTGTTATGAAAATCGTCAATGCCGACCTGAAAGATTAGATCTGGCTATGCTGCTGTCACTTTTGTTTGAAACCCTGCAGGAGAATCTCCTGGAAACTTCCTGGATAGAGTTGATCGCTGTCTTATTTGGGCTGTTCAGTGTATGGTTTGCCAGGCAGGAGAATATTCTTGTTTACCCGACGGGGATTATCAGTGTTGCCATTTTTGTGTATATCTGTTTCGATGTTCAGCTTTATGCCGATGCGGGGATCTACCTGTTTTACTTCATCATGAGCATTTACGGTTGGATCATGTGGTCGAAAAAAAGTGATGTGCCACCACTCAGGATATCTTCCTGTAACCGTAAAGACTGGCTATTTTCAGTTGGGTTCTTCGCCATTTCAGCTGGTGTGATTTACCTGTTGCTGGTGCTCTTCAAAAAGAATGATGCTGAATATTGGATGTCTGCCGTGCCCTATATTGATATCTTTACGACCGCCATTTTTGTTGTCGCCATGCTATTGATGGCCATGAAAAAGATTGAACACTGGATTCTCTGGATCGTTGGGGATGTGGTCTCGGTGCCGCTTTATGCGCACAAGGGACTGGTGCTGACGGGTTTTCAGTTTTTTGTATTCCTGCTGATAGCCGTAGCCGGTTACATGGCCTGGAAGAAAAAGTTAGAAGCGATGCAGAACCCGGATCATCCGGAACATTGAATTCAACTTCAAATGAATGCAAATAAAAAGGGATGCTGAGAAAAATAGCCATCACAGGACCTGAAAGCACGGGTAAATCTACCCTTTCGAACCAACTTGCAAGCCATTATCATTGCTTGTGGGTTCCCGAGTTCGCCAGGGAATACCTTAACAATCTCAACCGGTCTTACGGCTATGATGATATTCTGCAGATCGCCAAAGGCCAGGTAAAGCTTGAAAATCAGGCAGCTGCCGCATCCAGTGGATTTCTGTTTTGTGATACGGAGATGACCGTCTGCAAAATCTGGTGTGAATTCAAGTACGGCAGGGTTCACCCCTGGATCCTCAAACAACTCGAAAAGCAGCGCTACGACTTATACCTGCTGATGGATACCGACCTTCCCTGGCAACATGACCCCCTGCGCGAGCATCCTGACAAAAGAAAGCAACTTTTTGACCTTTACCGCAATGAACTTATCTCACACTACCGCCCTTTTATGATCATCTCAGGAACCGGAGAGGAGAGACTGCAGCGGGCTATTGAGGTAGTGGATAATAAGTTCAATCTGATTTAACGAACCATGGGGTTTGGGGAATTGAAGAAATTTATGAGCAGAGAGTGGAGAGCCTTGCCGGAACAAATCCATTGAAATATTGATTTGTCTATCTATCTTACAAATATTGAGATTCGCTGCACCTTTTTTCAGACCTTTGCAACTACACTAACGGAGTCTGATGGATAGTAAACCTTTGCGCGTTTGTTTTCTTGCCGACACACACGACCTGTTCGATGACCGGATTTACTGGAAAGAAGCGCTGTCACTGAAAAAGTGGGGGTATGAAGTCCATTATATCCTGGCCGGAGAAAATGAGGATTCCGGTACCACAGCGGAGGGCATCCATTACCAGATTATCAAAAGGGACAGGTTTCCCGGAAACCGGATTGTTAACTATATCTGGAAGCGGTGGCTTCCCTCCGGCCTTTACCCGCGGATGTTCATCGCTGCAAAGAACGCCGGAGCCGGCATTTATCACCTCCACGACCTCAGGGTAAACCGGATCGGGAACAAACTCCGGAAACTCCCCCACCGCCCGAAAGTGATCTACGATGTACATGAACCCTATCCTGAGAATATTTCAGACTACGGCCCGTCAAAAGGGTTTGGAAAGTTACTGAGCAAAATCCATTCGTGCTATATCCGGTGGTGGGAAAAATCGCGGGTGAGGAACTATGACCTGTTCATCACTACTGAAGAGAACCTGCAACGGCGGTTTCAGCAATATTTTCCCGGAAAACCTGTAGAGATCATTTACAATTACACAAACCTGCCGGCGACCTCAGAAATACCTGAAAGCTGTGAGAAGCAATATGATTTCATCTACACCGGTGGGATAACCAGGCTCAGGGGAGCACTCCGGATACTTGAAGCGGCAGCCATTGTTAAAAGATCATTGCCTGATTTCAGACTGCTCTTTGTAGGGACCTGGTTTCCAAAAGCGCTGAAAAATGAAATGGAGGCTTTCATCAGAGATCACGAACTCCAGACTAACATTGAACTGAAGGAGTGGGTTCCCTTCAACGAAATAGCCGGTTATTACAGGAAAAGCAGGATAGGGTTGGGTATTTTCCTGCCGGTTGAAACCCACCGGATCATACTGCAGATCAAGATTTTTGAATACATGAATTTCGGGTTGCCGGTCATTGGAAGCAACTTCGGGCACATTCACAGCATCATTACCCAACACCGCTGCGGATTGACGGTTGATCCTGAGAAGCCTTCAGCAATAGCGGAAGCAATGATGAAACTGCTAACAGATGTGGATTTGAGGGATTCTCATGGCAGGAATGGACAACAAGCTGTTGACCGGTATTTCCGATGGGAACTGATGGAGAAAAAATTGACAGATATTTACAACAATTTGATTCAACCTTAACAGATGGTGCAGGAAGACAATACTGTCAACAACAAGCGGTTTGTCCGCGATATGGGATGGTACCTGCTTGGCAGCATCATCCCGATGGGTATAGGTTTTGTCAAAACACCTATATTCACCCGCTATTTTACACCGGAAGAATACGGTTACCTGGGTCTGATCACCATCACCTTTTCCTACATTTCCATCTTTCTCTATTCATGGCTGTCGAGCTGCCTGTGGCGGTATTACAACGCATTCAGGAATAAATCGGAGCTCAAAGGACTCTATTCGAACCTCTTTTTGATATTTGCAGGAACCAGCCTGCTCCTGCTGGCCATCAGCCTCATTTGGGTTTCATTTGCAGAACTCCCGCTGGTCAGGAACCTCATCATCTTGTCCTTTTTTCAGTTCCTTATCAAAGAATTCATAGGTCTGTACCTGATCACACTGCGGCTTGAAGGAAAGGCAGTCACTTACAACCTGATCCATTCACTGCGGGCTGTACTCACCTTTTCGCTTTTATATGTGATGGCATTCGTATTCCATTTCAGGATCACATCGGTGCTGATCAGCGCTATCGCCATTGATATGATAGTCCTGGTTGTGATCCTATTGTTCATCAGACATGATGTTTCCGTATCATTTCGATTGATCTCCCGTGCTACGATCAGGTTATTGTTCCGTTTCGGTAGTATCGGACTGGTTTCAAATTTCTTTTTCCTTCTCATCACCACCAGCGACAGATACCTCATTGCTTACTTTACCGATATGACTGCTGTTGGGATATACAACCAGGTTTACAACATTTGCCAGCTTTCCATTGTTGCCCTGGCGACGGTCTATTTCAATACCATCAATCCCAGGCTCAACAAAGAGCTGGAAGCCGATTTCAACGGTTCTGCAAAGTTGGTTCAGGATTACCTGTATGCTTTTCTCCTTTTCGGGCTGCCTGTGGTTACGTACCTGAGCCTTTTTCCGACGCAGATCGCACAGATCCTGCTTGGCGAAGCTTTCCGCAGTGGCTATGTCATCATGCCGTGGATTTTTGTGAGCGCCTTTTTTTACGGGCTTTACCTTTTCATAGAGTTGCGTTTCAAGTTTTCTGACCGGTTGAAAAATCTGGCGATGGGTGTGATCATGGCCAGCATTTTGAATGTTGCGCTGAATTTCATTCTGATTCCCAAATTCGGCTATCAAATGGCTGCCGTCTCCACCTTCGTCTCCTACACCTTTATCCTGATTTACTTTTTTGGCCAGGACGACGCCGGATTCTTCAGGAACAGGTTGTATCTCCGGAATACACTTTATTTTATTTTGATCCTGTTGACCCAGGTATTCATTGACCGGATCGCACGGCAATACTTTGAGATCAGCCTATGGCAGACTATCGGGGAAGGGATTATTTTTCTGGCTATCTATCTTGTACTCACCAGAAAGCAGATACAAGCCGTCAGAATTATTATATAAATGCTTTTTTCGGCTGCAACTAACAATACGTATCATTTCAATAATTTTTAAAAGGATCAACGGGAGAACCGTATGGCTATAGCAAGTGACAGTGGATTCGACTGAATTCAACCAACGGAGATGTTGGGCACTGTGTGAATAGAACACTGATCAGACTGATATATTATGATCGGTTATGATTGAAATCCGGGAAAAAATCAGTGCAAATCTATACCTGCCGTAGCAAACGGTTGAGTCTGCAAAGGAAGGAGTTACATCATAAAAAATTAGTGTACCATTAAACGAATACTGATTGGACCCGCACTGCTTCAAGCGTCCCGCTTGAAGAACCCACACCCCAGCACAATAACCGTTTTTTAATGACCAATCAGCAACCTGCTTCAAGCCCGGAAGCTTGAAGCCGCGTTCAATTTCACAAAATGTTTTTCCCCAAATAAACCTCTCTTATTTATAATCATTCCTGATCACTATCAAGTATTGACTTCTATTTTTTTATATCGTATATTTGGCGACGATTTTAAAAACCATACCATCGCGAGCTGATGACTGAAAAACAAACAGACAACACTTTACCTGACTTGCAAAACAGGTTCAAATTTTACAAAATAAGTTTACTTACAGCGCTTTTGCTTTTGTTTGCTACTCACTTTACACACGCACAAACCTGGTCGGAGCCGGCGGTAATATATACTGCTAACAAATTTTCCGGATTCCCTGATTTCACAATTGACAATAATGGAAATATACATTGTGTCTGGACAACAAAACATGGTACCAATTATTACCGGATATACTATTCAAAGTCTATCGATGACGGAGATTCCTGGACAACTCCCATTAATGCATCAATGAACGACACTAAGTGGATGGACCTGCCACACATTGTTTCCGATCAGGATAATACGTTACATCTTACTTACGATTACGATGTCGGTAGTATATACAATACCTATATCATTCATCGTATCTTTAACGGTGTCTCCTGGGTTTTTGCCGATACGGTGACCAAGGGATATCCCGGGGCTACAAAAAACCGGCTGGTGATTGACAATAATGATAAATTGTATTGTTTTTGGTTTACCGGTTATTATACTGGCTACCAAACCCTTGATCCGGGGGCTACTACCTGGAGTGAAATAAGCTGGCCATACGGCTTTTCAATGAAACTTTTTACACACAAACCAATAGTTGGTTCAGACAATGTTATTCACTTTCTGGGAAAATCTCATATAACCGCAAACAAGAGTATTGTATCCTACTATAGAATGTATCAGGGAGACTGGTCGCCTATTGAAAAATTTAGCGATCTTATCAGGAGTTTTGGGTCTGATATGGCATTGGATAATCAGGATTTACCCCATATTGTTTGGCAACAATTCAATGACTATTATTCCCCCGGAGAGGACAGTATTATGTATAGCTATAATAACGGATATTTCTGGTCGGAACCCGAATTGATCGTACAGGATGCAAATAAAATGTCAATTGCTGTTGATCCTAATAACGATATACACTTGTTACTGAACGTGAAAGAAGATAGCGTTTACAGGCATAAACATTACATAAAATCCGCCGGCAATTGGGAATTACCTCAGACAATAGAAGAGAATGATTATTTTTACCTGCCTCAAAAGACAATATACAGGGATGGAAAGCTCTATCATTTGTACAGCAAAACAGATACAGTGATTAATAGTATGTCCGCCTATACAAGTATTCTCATGCGAAAACTTGAGATTATTACTACGAATACAGATCACAACAAAAGTTCGATTGACAATCTTGTTATTGCGCCCAATCCTTTTCGGTTCTATACCAAAATCGAATTTGAGATACATAAAAAAGAGAAACTCGAAATACAAGTCTATAATATTCATGGAATACCGGTGAATACCCTTCTTAATGAAGTAACAAAGCCCGGAAGGATTGAACTGACATGGGATGGGACGGATTCATATGGCAATAAAGTTCCCAAAGGATTTTACATTATCAG
>JBLRXC010000086.1:0-8802 GCA_047920975.1 Bacteroidales bacterium
GGTGGGCTCATCAACCGGGTTGCACATTCCCATAAGGGGCGATGCCCGCAAAAAGCCCGATAAGTTTGCCAGGATAGAGGCCATGCAACCCATCTTTGAACGTGGCCTGGTGATCTTTAACCAGGCCGAAAAGAAATCGCCCGGATTCATAGCCCTCGAACAGCAGCTTCTGATGTTTGAAAAAGGAAGCCGTACGCACGATGATGCACCCGATGCCCTTGAAGGGGGTGTGTGGCTGCTGAGCCAGCGCACACGGGTAAGTGGTAATAATTTTATTGCAGGTATGCGCGAAAGCCGCCGATATTAATAATGGATATGAAGAGGTTAAACGGAATTCTGAAAAAGATCACCATCCGGAAGTGGATCAAAAAACTGATCTTCAAAATCAGGCTGAACCTGGCAATCAGGGAAGCCAAACAAAATGCCAGGCTGTTCGATCGCCGGTTCATGGTTATTGAATTTGCCGGAGTGCCAAAAGTGTTTTCAAAAAGGCAGTTAAAAGAGGCAGTGGCCAGAGGGTTCTTTAAGAAAGGTACCACCGTGCAACGCCTTGAACAAATGGCCTGGTTTATAACCGATGGCCGTCATCAGCCAAAGTCAAAAAGCTAACAGCTAAAAGCAATATATATGTTTATTGAACCAAAAGAACTAACATCCGCGATCTACGAGTACCAACTCAATGAGATCACCGAGAACGATCCGGACATCGTTATGCTGGCCATCAGTGCCGCAGTGGAAGAGATGAAATCGTACCTGAACCCGAACCATCAGAAGCACTGGAACGATGGCCGCAGCAGGTTTGATGTAGATGCCATTTTCGGAGCAACCGGCGCCGGTCGCAATCCGCTTGTATTGCAGATGTGCAAAACAATTGCAGTGTATCACATCACACAACTGAGCAATGTAGACATGCTGCACGAAAAGGTTCAGGAGCGGTACGACCGGGCCATTGACTGGCTTGAGAAAGTGGCAGGCATAGGAAAGTACGCCGGTGCACCGGGTATCAATCCCGGACTACCGGTGATAGAGGTTACCGAAGAGGATGCAAAACAGCCCTTCAGGTATGGTTCCAGGGAGAAATTTAATCACGAGTAAAACACAATTAAATGGCAACTAAAAAAAGAAATGAAGGCTATGTAACCAGGATCGTTCCCAAAGCGATCAGCCAGGCCAGGCAGGACATTGCTACCTGGAAAGCGGCCATCCGCGAAGCCTCCAATGTTGACACCCCGAAACGGGTGAGGCTGCACCGGCTCTATAACGACATCATGCTCGATGCCCACCTGGTGAGCCAGATAGAGAACCGGAAGGTGCAAACCCTGCAAACCTCCTACTCGCTGTACAACAAAGCCGGTGAAGTGGATGAGGACAATACCGAATTGTTCCGCTCCGCCATCTGGATGCCGGCACTGATCAGCAACATACTCGACACGGTTTATTACGGACCTACGCTGGTAGAATTTCTCACAGACAATGAAACGCTGAAGGTGGCCTCCATACCTCGCACTAACTTTGTGCCGGATAACGGAATCCTTTACTTCGATGAAACCGACACAAAGGGAATCCCCTACCGTGAGGTGAAAGAATTCGGAACCTGGTTGCTTGAGTTCGGTCAGCCGAAAGAATATGGGCTGCTGAACAAAACCATTCCGCATGTGCTGTTCAAAAGGTTTGCCCAAAGCTGCTGGTCGGAGCTGTGCGAGATATACGGAATTCCGCCCAGGGTTCTCAAGACCAATACGCAAGACCCGTCAATGCTGTCAAGAGGCGAAAGCATGATGCGCGACATGGGCGCCGCGGCCTGGTTCATCATTGACGAAACCGAAACCTTTGAGTTTGCAAAGGGTGCCGAAACCAATGGCGATGTGTACGGCAACCTGATAAAGCTGTGCAAGGATGAACTTTCGCTCCTGATCATGGGCGCCATCATCGGCCAGGACACCAAGCATGGTAATGAATCTAAGGAAACCGTTTCGCTGGGCATGTTTGAGAACCTCATCAATGCCGACCGGCGGATGATAGAAGGAGTCATGAACACTACCGTTCTGCCTGCCCTCTACCGGATCGGGATGCTGCCCGAAGGCCTTACACTTGGTTTTGACCAGGAGGAAGATTTGGGCAAACTCTGGGGCATGACCAGAGAGGCACTGCCGTTTTTGGAAGTGGATACGGAATGGATCAAAAACAAGTTTGGTATTGAGGTAACGGGTGTAAGGCAAAGCGGAAATTTTCCAGAGCCCGGAGAGGATTAACCGCCAATCTCTCCGGGCACCATCATACGTGCGAATGTAACCATCCCGGTTTTATCATAAAGCTGGCCTACAAGTCAACCGCCGTCATCAGTGATTTGTCTGCAGGCAACGACTTTAGCGCCGACCTTTACAGGCACTATTCCGCATCACTGAGGAAGGGAGTTGACAGCGTTGATTTTGAATCCTTTCCGGTAAGCGATCAGCTTCGCGCTAATGTTTCAAGGTTTGCGGCATACAAGGCACATCACGTGTCCGGCAAACTCCGCGACATATTAACCGATGACCAGATAGCCGCTAAGGATCGTAATAACCAGGCGAAAGCATTGTTAAAGAAATTCGACCGCTGGCACGATGCAGAGTACAGCACTACCGTTGCCCGTAGCCGGACAGCAAAGCAGTTCTCGGAGTTTATGCAACCCGACAGTATGCGGCTTTTTCCCAACCTGCGATGGCTGCCCAGCCGCAGTGTTGACCTGAGGGTTGAACATACCGCTTTTTACAACCGGGTTTGGCCCAAAGACGATCCCTTCTGGCAATCCAATTCACCTGGCACGCTGTGGAATTGTAAATGCGATGTAGAGGAGACCGACGATGGCACTACCAACAATAAGGATGTACGCGAAATTAAGCCGCCTGCCGGCCTCGAAGGCAATCCGGCATTTACCGGCGAAGTGTTTACCGATCGCGCAAGCTACATAGCCAAAAACAAGCCGTTCAGGGTTCCTGGCGATGAATTTAAAAACCTGAACACCCTGGTGAATAACAACACCAAAAAGTGGCGGGTTGATTACTACACCGATAATGAAGGCATACTGCAAACCAGCCGTAAGCGGATCAAAGAATCGGAACTCAATAAACAGGAGCTGGAAAAGTTTGAGAAAGAACACACCATGAGCCTTACCCTTGCCAAAAACGGGCACAGGATAGTTTACCGCGAAACGATCCAGGGAAGTTTTGATATTTTCATGAATGATAGGCCTGCTGAGCTGAAAAAGACCAAAAGCCACAACCACATTGTAGATTATGCAAAAAAGGCTATTCGTGAACAGGGTGCAGAAATGGTTGTGTTTGAGTTTGGAAAAATGACTCCTGAAATTTACCAGGAACTTAACAAGTTGGGTAAACTTGGTATTGAAGCTAAATACTTTGTCACCAATGAAAACAAAGTATATAATCTGTAAAAATACGAAGCCCCCTTGTGGGGGGCTAAGAGTGGCACGAACCTTTCGGCACGTTCCTGAATGCAAATGTACAACATAATTTTAAAATAGCAACAATAAAGTAACATTTTTTATGACTCCGGATCAATTCACCAAATACATTGCACACCTGAACATCAATATCAAAAAGGCAATCAACCGTGATCTGCCCCGTATTGCAGGCAATGAAGCTGCAAGATTATTTAGGCAGAATTTCCAGAAGGAGGGCTTTTTCGGAGCGAAATGGCAGGAGGTGAACCGCAGGAAAAAGCCTGGCAAAGGTGCCGACAGAAGCCGTAAGATACTCACCGGCAGAACCGGCGACCTGGGCCGGAGCATTAAGGTAAAGACTGAGCCGGGTAAAGCCGTTATTTACAGCGACCTGAAATACTCACTGGCGCACAACGAGGGAACATCCAATGCCGGTCGCGGTAATAAAACCAAAATACCGCAGCGCCGCTTTATCGGCAATTCGCCTGTGATTGAACAGGCCGTGAAGGCAAAAATTGAAGAAACCATGAAAAAGTTATTCAACAGCTAAAGGCTAAAAGCAAAATATCATGAAACAATTGCTCGAAAACATCAAAACAAGGCTATCCGCAAAGGTGCCTGCACTCAGCTACATTGATGAGAACTGGGGGCAGCTAAGCATGCCCAATCCACCGGTGAAGTTCCCGATGGTTCTCACCGACATTGAAGAGGTGCAATGGAGCAACCAGGCTAAGCATCTTCAAAGCGGCATTGCAACCGTATCCATCCAGTTGGCCGATATGAAGCTGGGCAATACCAACCGCAAAGCACCCGATCATCAGCGCAATCGGGCGGCTCATATCCTCGACATCATGTCAGCGATACATGCCGCTTTGCACGGCTGGGCTCAGCAGAACAGTCACGGCCCAATGACCCGTACATCCACCCGAAAGCTGACCCGCGATGACGGCATCCGGCTCTTTGATATGACTTACACATGCCAGATCGTTGACGATTCGGCAAAACAAAAAACAATCCTCTACCCCATGACTGAGGAAAAAATTGACCTCGAAACGCAAATCATTCAATGAACAACTTAACAATATATCAATTTAACAATTAAACAATGGAAACAATCCGCTATACCGGCGAAGACATCGCCATTGACATTGAACTGAAAAACGATGATGGTACCATCATTGACCCTTCAGCTATTCCCGCCATTACGGTGTACCTGGTTGACCAGGGCGGCGCCGTTGCCGCTATGTATGCCCAGCCCGAACGCGAAGGCTATGAACCGCTCATTGTTGATGATGCTAAGATCAGGCTCTGGCTGCAAAGTCCGCTCACCAAAACCCTGGCAAATAAAAAGCTGCACATCGAGCTGAACCTGCAGGAAGCGGCTCCCGAACTTGATGACGGCAAGCAAAACACCATTGCCCTCAGCGACCAGATCATCATCAAACATGCCCTCGTTGGTGCCGAAAGCGAACCCGTAATCCCTGCACCATGAAGATAACAGTAACAATTCCGAAAAAGGAGGTTTACACCCTTACTAAGCAGGAGGCTGTAAACATTAACATGAACGTTACCGGCAGCCGTGGCGGAGGCGGCGAAACCGTCGAAGCCTTCCCGGTAGGCTCCGTATTCACCTCGGTGGTTGATACCAACCCTGCCCAGCTCCTGGGCTATGGCGCCTGGCAAAAAATAGCCGGCGGACGGGTACTGGTAGGCCACGAACAGAATGATCCTGATTTTGATGCTGCACTCAAACAGGGCGGCTCAAAAGAGGTGGCCGCAGCCGGCACCAACTCGCAACCGTTGTTTACAGGCAATGCTTTGGGCTCTCACAGTCACCCTGGCGTATCGGCAGGCACTCCATCCGGCAGCTTGGGATTTCCCAGTTCGACAGAATTCGCTGGAACAGGAGCCAAATCTGCTGCCGGTGATAGACACATCCACAACTTCACCGGCAACGCCCTGCCAGCCCACCAGCACCCTGCAGCATCGGCAGGCACGCCATCGGGCACGGTGAGCGCTCCGGTATTCAACGGCTCACCCACCAGCGTAGTGCAGCCCTACCTGGTAGTGTTCTTCTGGCAGCGGGTGGAGTAGGCATTTAGCCAGGCTTTTTTATTCCTCCGGAAATTAAAGCATATTGAGATTCCAATAGCCCCGGTCTTAAGGCCGGGGCTATTGATTAGAATAAATTTATTTAAGCGGCTAACCCCCGCTAACCCCCATTAAAACGTACTGCAGCCCTACCTGGTAGTGTTCTTCTGGCAGCGGGTGGAGTAGGCAAAAAAAGGTTTTCAAAACTTTGTTTTACAACAATTGTTATATTTTTGCCGTAAAACAAACTAATCATGACTGAGCGCAGCGGATATTTCGGTGGAAAATGGAAAAAAGGCAACCGGCAGATTGAGGTAAGCCTACCCCTGATCATTTTTGAAGACGGTGGAAACCAGGTCGTTTTTTGTCCGGCGCTCGACATCAGCGCCGCTGGAAAAACCGACCAGGAAGCCATGATCGCTTTTGAAACCGCACTTGGCGAATACCTGCTTTACACTACCAATAAAAAAACATTCAACCAGGATCTGAAATCGCACGGATGGACCGTTAAAAAATCGGTGCGCAAACCAATGATCCCGCCCGACATGAGTTACCTGTTGCAAAACAACGATGAGTTTAACCGGGTGTTCAACACCCGCGATTTCCGAAAAGTGAATCATTCGGTTGAAATGCCGGCATTTGCCTGACAGATTTGAACCCCAAAAATATACCGGTAAACGATTTCAGGCGCTATCTCATAAGCAAGGGTCTCAGGCATATCCGAACCAATGGAAGCCATGAAATATGGTCGCGTCGCGACCTGTTACGGCCTGTTGTTCTGCAATCAAATATTGACCCGGTGCCTGTTTTCATCATCAAAAACAACCTTCGCAACATGGGCGAAACCATCGCCGACCTGATAAAGTTCATGTCAAACAAATAAAAAACCCCCGGCAATACTACCAGGGGTTTTCTGCTACATCCATGTAACCATATCATCAGTACACCGGTCGTTTCTTTTCACTTTTTCCACCCCGATCCACCAGGTGGGTTTTTCCGTTTTCAGGTATCTGGTCACTCTCCGGTTTCGGTAGCTTCCCCGATTCCGGATAGATGATTCTTAACAGCCCTCTTTCATAATACATTGATATTAAGCGATTTTTATTGGCCGATCGACTTTGGTACGCTTTTATAATAAGCGATGCCCGATATGGTAAAATTTAAAATCGGTAAGGTACAATGAACGAAAAAAATGAAGAGCTATCAACCCAGAGAAAATTTGAAGAACCAAAAGAAAGCTTTGCAAAAAGTCTTTTTTACATTCAGCTAATCAGCTTGATCCTGGCGATCATAAGTTTCTTTTTAATCAATTAAGTCAATAACTAAAAACCTAAACAACGTGATTACATCAATAGACTTTCAAAATTTGACCGAGGATTTAAAAAGCTACGTTCTTTTAAACAATGGTCAGCATGTTGCAGAAAGAGCCTATGGGATTTACAGTATTCAACTCTATTCGGTATATGGTTTTTTTGTGGAAGTTTATTATCTGCCCGGATCAGATGAGATTGATCAGATCATCTCAGTGAACTCAGATGAGATCCTGGATCTGTACCTTGAAAGCATCGATGTTTCAGATATCTACAGATAGGAAAACAGGTAAGGCAGTCCTGCAGGGAAATAATAACAGACTCTCTTCTTTTTCATAATTCTCTTTATAATACCTCCTTGAGTACTTCAAGGGGGTATTTTATATTTCCAAAGGGCATAGAGACCTGCACTCCGGCAATTTCACCCCTGATCTCCCGGATGGTTTCCCTGGCAATTTCAAGTCCTGCCAATCGGGCCTCATCCTTACTTCTGGTGGCATACATTCGCTGCATGATATGCTCAGGGACAGTGGCTCCCGGCACTTCATTGTTCATGAATTCCGCATTCCTGACACTTACAAGCGGCCATACTCCAGCTATTACCGGTATTTTATACTGCTCAATCCGTTTCATAAACCCAAAAAAGATATCTTTGTCAAATACCGGCTGAGTGATGGCAAACTCAGCACCGGCCTTAACCTTCCACTCAAACCTTCTGATCTCGTAATCCGGATCAATTGCTCCCGGGTTAACCCCCACACCAATATAAAACCCAGTAGGATGGGGAATCGGATTTCCCCCAAGATCAACACCAGAGTTCAGGTAATTCACCACATTGGTAAGGCCAATGGAATCCACATCAAAAACTGCAGTCGCATCCGGATATGTTCCCATTTTGGGGGGATCACCTGTAATCAGCAAAATGTTTTTGATTCCTGCAGCATAAGCACCCAGCAGATCGCCAACCATGCCCAGCAGATTCCGGTCGCGACAGGCATAATGCAAAATCACTTCGATACCTGCCTGCTGCTGGATTAAAAGCGACAGATAACTGGCACCCATGCGTGATAACGCTCTTGGTCCGTCAGGAATGTTGATTGCATCAATTCCTGCTCCTTTCATCTCTCTGGCCTGGACAACAGATAATTCTGCATTGGCACCGCGTGGTGGCACAATCTCTAAAGATGTAACAAATTGCTTGTTGAAGATTTTGCGTGCGAAATCTGATTTTTCAGCGGGAGGAATGGTTGGCGTTCTCCTTTCCTGCTCAATCACCTGAATGGTCTTTTTGGTTGTTTTACGGGGCTGAATGGATTGTATTGACTTTCGCATCTCTTTTATAAAAGCGGGGGTGGTCCCGCAGCATCCGCCGACTATTCGGGCACCGGTCTGGATAAACCTGCGTGCATATTCAGCAAAATAGTCAGCAGTAGACAGGTAAATGTTCCTCCCCTCTACATCAACAGGTGTGCCGGCATTGGGCATAATACTGATAGGAATATCAACCACCTGAGTCATCTTTTCCAATGCATCAAGCATGGGTTTGGGCCCTACACTGCAATTGATGCCCACCACATCTGCACCCCACTGTTTCATTTTGACCGCAAACAGATCAGGTGGCGTTCCAAACAATGAATCACCGTCATTCCCTATGGTCATCTGTGCGATCACAGGAATATTATATTTCGCCCGGATGGCAATGATTGCCTGTTGGATCAAATGAAGGTCAGAGAAGGTTTCAAGGATGATCATGTCAACACCACCATCAATCAAACCCCCGGCCTGTTCAATAAATATATCCCTGGCCTCTGCCTCCGACAGAGGCCCCCATGGTTCAAGCCTCTCCTTCAAAGGCCCAATAGCCCCTGCAACATATATATCCTCTCCTGCTGCTTCACGGGCAATTTTCGCCCCTGCAAGGTTTATGTTATACAACTGGTCTTCCAGTCCGTATTTCAG
>JBLRXC010000086.1:8812-13119 GCA_047920975.1 Bacteroidales bacterium
TTGGACGGTTTGCACCAAAGGTATTGGTTTCAATTACATCTGCACCGGCTTCCACATATGCCTTGTGAATCTCTTTGATAATTTGCGGCCGGGAAAGATTGAGTTCATCATAGCAACTGTTGATAAATACACCCCGGTTGTAGAGCTCAGTGCCCATAGCTCCATCGAAAAGAACCAGATTCGTTTTAAGAAAATCAGTAAACGGAATGCGCATCACTTATTGGATTTGAAAGTTTATTTCTTACAGTCTATTTGTAATTCAGGTTGGCATTCAGCCACTTTTCAATCTTGCCAATTTCAGCGTTTTTTCGCTTCGAATAATTGGTTAACTGATCATACCCGATTTTACCTACGTTGAAATATTGCGAAAACGGATGGGCAAAGTAATATCCTGAAACCGACGCAGCAGGATACATGGCAAAATTTTCAGTGAGGGTAATCCCAACCTGCTCCTCAACTTTCAATAAGTCAAATAGAGTTCTTTTCTCGGAATGCTCCGGACAGGCCGGATAGCCTGGTGCAGGCCTTATTCCCTGATATTGTTCTTTTAAAATGGATTCGATGGGAAGATTTTCATTTTTTGCGTATCCCCAAAATTCTTTCCGTACACGCTGATGGATCACTTCAGCAAACGCTTCGGCCAGACGATCTGCCAAAACTTTTATCATGATGCTGTTGTAGTCGTCGAGTTCCTTTTCAAATTTCTCAGTCCACTGCTCAAGTCCGATCCCGGCCGTAACGGCAAATCCGCCAAAATAATCGTTCAGACCGGAAGATTTCGGAGCGATAAAATCAGCCAGTGACAAATTGGGGATTCCTTTTTCTTTCAACTGCTGGTTTCTCAGGAACCTGAAAGTCGCGAGTACTTCATTTCTGGTTTCATCAGCATAGACTTCAACATCTTCGCCCACCGAGTTTGCGGGGTAAATCCCGATGACCCCCTTTGCATGAAGCATCTTTTCATGAACAACCTGATCGAGTAACAGGTTGGCATCATCAAACAATTTCCTGGCTTCCTCACCCTTTACCGGATCATCGAAGATGGCAGGGTATTTACCATTGATTTTCCAGGCATGAAAAAAGAAGGTCCAGTCGATATAGCCCATGATCTCTTCCAGCGAATAATCTTCAAAGTAATGATTTCCTGTCAGTGCCGGTTCGTAAATATCCTCTTCTTTCCAACCGATGATCAGCCTGTTGGCAATGGCATCTTTTTGCGAAATATATATTGTTTCACCTTTTTTCTTTTCGTGTTGATGACGGATGGACGAATATTTTTCAATGATTTCCCGAGCATACCTGTCTTTGGTTTCCCTGGAGATAAGACCCGCCGATACACCCACAGCCTTCGAAGCATCCCTGACATGAACCACAGGTGCATGATGTTGTGGAGCGATTTTAACAGCAGTATGAATTTCAGATGTAGTTGCACCACCAATAAGGAGCGGTACATGGATACCGAGTCGCTCCATCTCTTTGGCCACGTGAACCATCTCCTCCAGTGAGGGAGTGATCAATCCGCTTAGGCCAAGAAGGTCTGCATGCTCATCCCTGACAACAGACAATATTTTTTCGGCAGGAACCATTACGCCCAGATCAATCACCTCAAAGTTGTTGCAGGCAAGCACCACACCAACAATATTTTTACCGATATCGTGAACATCCCCTTTAACGGTAGCCATAACAATTTTCCCGGCCGATTGAGCTGCACCCTGCAGACTCTGCTCTTGCTCGATGTAGGGAAGCAGTTTGGCGACCGCCCGTTTCATGACCCGGGCACTTTTGACAACCTGTGGTAAAAACATTTTTCCTGAACCGAAAAGATCTCCCACTACATCCATACCGGCCATCAGCGGACCTTCGATCACATGCAGTGCCCTGGGGTAATTTTTACGGGCTTCCTCCACATCATCTTCTACAAAATCAACAATGCCCTTGATCAGTGCATGTTTAAGCCTCTCATTCACAGTTCCTTCACGCCATTCATCCTTCTTTATTTCGACGGCACCCTTTTCCTTCACCTTTTCGGCAAAAGCAATCAATCTGTCGGTGGCATCCTTCCGGCGGTTGAGGATCACATCTTCAACCAGGATCAGCAAATCTTTTGGTATCTCATCATATACCTGCAACATGCCTGCATTCACAATTCCCATATCCAATCCGGCCCTGATGGCATGGAAAAGAAATGCTGAATGCATCGCTTCACGAACGACGTCATTTCCACGGAAAGAGAACGACAGGTTACTGATTCCACCGCTCACGTGTGCGTAGGGAAGATTATCCTTTATCCATCGGGTGGCATTGATATAATCAACAGCATAGTTGTTGTGTTCTTCTATCCCGGTGGCCACAGTTAAAATGTTCGGGTCGAAAATGATGTCCTCCGGAGGGAAATTCAGCTCCCAAACCAGGATGTTATAGGCGCGTTCACAAATCTCTGTCTTGCGGTCAAATCCTGCTGCCTGACCCTGCTCATCAAAAGCCATGACGACTGCTGCAGCGCCGTAATCCCTGATTTTTAAAGCTTGCCGTTTAAACTCACTTTCACCCTCTTTCAGACTGATTGAATTGACGATGGCTTTTCCCTGAACACATTTCAAACCCGCCTCCAGAACACTCCATTTTGAAGAGTCAATCATGACAGGAACCTTTGCAATATCAGGTTCCGAAGCAATGAGGTTCAGGAATTTGACCATCGCTTTTTCAGCATCCAGCATGGCATCATCCATATTGACATCAATGATCTGGGCGCCGTTCTCAACCTGCTGACGCGCAACCACCAGTGCTTCCTCATACTTTTCTTCGCGGATGAACCGTGCAAACTGCCTCGATCCACTCACGTTGGTCCGCTCGCCGATATTTATAAAATTGCTGCCCGGATAAACCAGCAGAGGTTCAAGGCCACTCAATTTCAGGTGGTGGTCATTTTCCGGTTTCACTCTTGGTACGGCATGCAGGGCAAGGGCAGCAAACTCACGGATATGTTCGGGAGTGGTTCCGCAGCATCCACCAATGATGTTGACAAACTGATGGTCAAGAAAATCTTTTAGCTGTAGTCCCATGATCCCGGGAGTCTCATCATACTGACCAAACTGGTTTGGAAGCCCGGCATTGGGATATGCACTTACATAAAAGGGTGCTTTTTCAGATAACTCCTTCAGATAAGGCCTGAGATCTTTTGCCCCTAGTGCACAATTCAGTCCAATGGCCAATAAATCGTGATGTGAAACGGAATTTAAAAACGCTTCAGTCGTTTGGCCGGATAGAGTCCGGCCACTTGCATCGGTGATTGTACCCGAGACTATCAAAGGTATTTTTTTTCCTGTTTCGCGAGTGGCTTCCGCAACAGCCATCATGGCTGCTTTGGCATTGAGGGTGTCAAAAATGGTTTCGATCAGCAAAATGTCCACACCGCCCTCAAGCAAAGCCATTGCCTGTTCTTTGTATGCCTGGTAAAGGTCATCGAAATTAACAGTTCTGAAACCAGGGTTGTTGACATCGGGAGAGAGGGATGTTGTTTTGTTGGTAGGACCTATAGCCCCTGCGACGAACCTGGGTTTTTGCGGATTCAATCTGGTGAATTGATCAGCCATTTCCCTGGCTAAGCTGGCAGAAGTCAAATTTAGCTCATGGACCAGTTCTTCCAAATGGTAGTCCGACATCGAATATTTGTTGGCATTGAAAGTATTGGTTTCTATAATATCGGCACCTGCCTCCAGGTAATTTCTGTGAATCTCTCTGATGATCTGTGGCTGGGTAATTGAAAGCAGGTCATTGTTGCCTTTCAGATCGTATTTAAACCCGGAAAACCTCCCGCCCCTGAAATCAGATTCATCCAGGTTGTACCTTTGAATCATCGTACCCATCGCGCCATCAAGGACAAGGACACGATTTTTTAAAGCATCGAAAATGTTCTTTTTCATGAGACACCGGTATTCTCAGGCTAAGTCTGAATTTAATGCAAAATAAAGAAAAAATAAGATAATTTTGTCCGGTAAACAACACTTCAGGCTATCGAAATGTTTCAAATAAAAGAAATTATTACAAGGGGGGATTTAAAACAATTTGTTGACTTTCCTTTTCAGCTCTACAAAGGGAACCCGTACTGGGTACCTCCCATGAAACGAGATGAGATCAAACAGCTGTTACCTGAATATAATCCCTCATTTAAAACATGCAGATGCAGGTTCTGGACTCTATGGGAACATAAAAAATGTTTAGGTCGTATTGGAGCAATCATTAACATGGATGCCCATGATAAAATACTTGTAAAAACAGGCCGGATTACCCGGATGGAGATTATTGAC
>JBLRXC010000087.1:0-13110 GCA_047920975.1 Bacteroidales bacterium
GCTAAGCAATTGCCCGCTGTATTCATATGCTTCGATGGTATTGGCAAAAGTCGGGTCTTCAGAATTACTGACAATTTCAAGAATCTCAGCCTGTTGTTCAGCAAAAGCCTTTTCAAATGCAGGCACATAGTGTTCCTGCATGATTTTGCCAAACGGCGGAACATTATATGGCGTTCCATAATCCGAAAGCAGTGGATTCTTATCCTTTTCCGAAGTTGTGCATCCGACTGTCATCATAGATGTAATCATAAGAATAATGACGCTTGTTTTCATAATTTGATACTTTTGTGTAAAAAGCTCAAAAATATTCATTTTTTTATAATGGCTTCCATATCAGCGGGCTTATAAGTTCAAAATTTTTTTTCCTGCAAGCCAGTCAACAGAAAAAAATGGTAACCAAACAAAATTGTCTATGAATAATGTTTAACGTTTTACTATATTTCTTGAACAAAATAGAAATAACCCTGTTTGAGTTGAGAGTTTTTTAAAATTACTTCAATGCACAATCTGAAACAAATCATTCTGCTACTTTCACTTCTACTGCTGATGCATACCATGTATGCCCAAAACGGCAGAATTCAAGGAAGGGTAGTCAACAAAATCAACAACGAACCACTCCCCTTTACGAATCTGATTATATGGGGAACCACCATTGGTTCGACTTCAGACCTTGACGGAAATTTCTTTTTCACCGGACTTGAGCCGGGATATGTAAGGCTTGCCGCAACTTCGGTGGGTTTTGAAGATTACATCTCGGAAGATATATTGGTAACCAATGCCAGGATTGTCTTCATGGAAATCCCCATGACTGAGAAGGCAGTGCAATTGCAGGAAGTTGTGGTAAGGGCAAATCCCTTCAGGAAGCCTCTTGAAAGCCCTGTCTCCATGCAATCGCTTGACATCTCAGAAATCGAAAAAAATCCTGGGGGAAACCGGGATATATCACGTGTTATTCAGATCTTACCTGGAGTATCATCAAGTGCTTCTTTCAGAAATGATGTGATCGTCAGGGGCGGTGGGGCAAGTGAAAACAGTTTTTACCTTGATGGGGTTGAAATTCCCAACCTGAATCATTTCTCAACCCAGGGTGCTTCCGGTGGCCCGACAGGAATCATCAATGTAGACTTTATCCGGGAGGTGGACTACTACTCAGGTGCCTTTCCTGCCAGCAAAGGCAGCACACTTAGTTCTGTATTCGAGTTCAAGCAGATTGAACCCAATAAGGATAAAATGAATTACAGGGCAACCCTTGGCGCTTCTGATATTGGCTTATCATTGAACGGGCCGCTTGGGGAGCGTTCAGGACTCCTCCTTTCAGCCAGAAGATCGTACCTGGGATTTCTTTTTGATGTGCTTGGACTGCCGTTTCTGCCTACCTATAATGACTTCCAGTTAAAATACAAAATCAACTTTAATCAGCGCAATGAGCTTACAATCATAGGTTTGGGTGCCATTGACCAGTTTAAACTGAATACCGGATTAAATAACCCTGATGAATCCCAAAGGTTCCTGCTCGGCTTTCTTCCTGTGAATGAGCAGTGGAATTACACCATTGGCGCAGTGTATAAACATTTCAGGAAAAATGGTTTTGACACATGGGTTGTCAGCAGAAATTACCTGGATAACCGTGCTTATAAGTACTTTAGTAATCTGGAAGTGGATTCGCTCAAAACATTTGATTATGTTTCTTCAGAAGCTGAGAACAAAATCCGTTACGAAAGGACATCGCTCATCAATGGTTACCGTTTAAATACAGGAGCAGGATTGAATCACGGGAGGTATACCAATCAAACTTTTAACCGTATCTACAACAATGGGCAGGAAACCATTGATTATAATTCTGTATTCGATATTCTGAGCTGGAATGTTTTTGGCCAGGTCAGCAAAAGGTTCATGCAGGAGCGCCTTGCCCTGAGTTTTGGCATAAGAATGGATGCCAACAGCTATTCAACTGAGATGTCGAACATGCTGGAACAGATTTCACCCCGTTTTTCAGCAAGCTATTCACTCACGGAAAAATTCTCGCTCAATTTCAATACAGGGCGTTACTATCAGCGACCCCCTTATACAACCATGGGTTTTAAGGATCAGAACGGAAAATTCATTAACCGGGAAAATGGTCTGAAATATATTAGTTCCGATCACATAGTAGCCGGGGTTGAATTGTTGCCCGATAACAAATCTAAGTTCACCATTGAAGGATTCTACAAACATTACCGCAATTATCCTTTCTCTGTCAGGGACAGCATTAACATAGCCAGCAAAGGAGGTGATTTCGGAACTTTTGGTGATGAGGAAGTGATCTCCATTTCAAAAGGCAGAGCTTACGGTTTCGAAGTCCTTGCAAGAGATAAAAACATTTGGGGTTTCAACGTTATTGTTTCTTACACATTTGTCAGAAGTGAGTTTGAAGATAAAAACAAAATGTATGTCCCATCTGCATGGGATAATAAACATATTTTAAACATGACTGTATTGCGGCAGTTGCCACGCAACTGGGATATCGGAGCAAAATGGAGGTTCGTTGGCGGTGCTCCATTCACACCATATGACATAGCCAGGTCATCCATCAGACCCGCCTGGGATGCACAAAACTTCCCATACCTTGATTACGATAGGTTCAACTCCATGCGTACTTCCGTATTTCACCAACTGGATGTCAGGGTAGATAAACAATATTTCCTTAACCGTTGGTCGTTAATCCTTTACCTGGATATTCAAAATGTGTATAATTTTAAAATCAGAGAACAGGATTTTCTTACAAACCTTGATCCGTCAGGATCTCCAAATATTGATCCTGCCACGGCAGATCTGCCCTATGAGCAACAACTTTATATTTTACGAGGATTGCCGAATGAAAACGGAACTTTTCTTCCCACGATCGGGATTATTGTAGAATTTTAACGAAATATACGCAATCATGCATACAAAAAATCTAATGATCATCACATCAGGTGCAGTAGCTCTGGTTATCGTATTCAATATGAATGCTATTGCAGGAGCATTTGAACCGCAAAAAAGAAAAAAATCCACAATAGCTGAGGTGGATACGATTTATACAAACTTAGAAGGTAGTGGTCCCGGGCTGATCATTGAGTTTACCCGTGGGAAAGCACACAATCATCCGCTCATGGCAATCTGGGTCGAAGATACATCCGGCAAATACATACAAACCTTGTATGTTGCCCAGTCCATTGCCACCGGAATTTTTAAATACGGTGATGCCTCCAGCGGCCAATGGACGAGCGGTGAGATCCGCAGGCCGGCTGCGTTGCCCTATTGGGCTCACAAGCGCGGGATACAGGCAACGGATGGACTTTTTTTACCGACCCCTGACAATCCGGTTCCAGATACATATTCCGGTGCAACACCCAAATTTGATTTCATGATTGATTCCAGACTGGATGATGATGATGCCGAATTCTATGTCCTCATGGAAATCAATCAACCCTGGGACTGGAATGCGTATTGGACAAATTCAAAGTTTCCGGACGATTACGAATATAAAACTTCAGCCCAGCCTGCTGTGATCTACCGAACTTTGGTAACACCAGCCTCAGACCGGAAAGAGTTTCCTATGGAAGTAATGGGCCACAGTCACTATGCAGGTAGCGACGGAAATCTCTATGAAGATATCTCTACTCTGTCAACCGCGCTTCATATCGCAGAAAAAGTTGTGGTTAAATTGAAGTAACTCTCTGCCGGTCCAAATGCTCTTTCTGTATAATTCAATTGTTTTTCAGAATAAAACTTTAATTTTAGCCCGGAAATCGGAAAGTGAAAGAAGGATTTTCCGGTAATTTTTATCAATGACAGATCTGAAAGAACGCGCAAAACAGGCTAAACATGTAACACTGACCGGATTTTTCATTAACCTGGTGCTTACGGTGGCCAAACTTATTGCCGGCTTTACCGCTAAAAGCGGTGCCTTGATCGCAGATGGTGTTCACTCTCTGTCTGACTTTGTGACCGACCTGATTGTCCTGGTTTTTATAGGTGTATCCGGAAAAGAACGGGATAAAGATCACAAATATGGTCATGGGAAATTTGAAACCTTTGCCACTATGCTGGTCAGTTTCTCCCTGATGGTAGTGGGAGTAGGTATCTTCTGGTCGGGTTTTCAAAAAATAATACGCTCGCTCAGAGGCGATCTCATTGTCCAGCCGGGATACATAGCACTGATCGTTGCACTTGTTTCGATTATAGCCAAAGAGGGACTTTTCTGGTATACCCTGAAAACTGGCAGGAACATCAGTAGTCAGGCTGTGATTGCCAATGCCTGGCATCACAGGTCAGATGCCTTTTCTTCAATCGGAGTGGCTATTGGCATCGCAGGTGCAATTTTTTTAGGTCCTTCCTGGCGCATTCTTGATCCCATAGCAGGTATTCTGGTCAGTTTTTTTATAGTAAAGATTGCCTGGGACTTGGGTAATCCAAGCGTTAGTGAATTACTTGAAGTTGCATTACCTCAGGAAACCGAGCGTGAAATAACGGATATCATTGCTGATGTTCCGGGTGTGAAAGCACAACACAATCTTAAAACCAGGAAGATAGGAAACACACTCGCCATTGAGGTTCATGCCAAAGTAGATAAAGAACTTTCCGTTGAAGCCTCGCATGACATTGCCACTCAAATTGAAAATGCTTTAAGAAACAAATATGGTAAGTATACACATATTGGTGTACACATTGAGCCATTTTACGGAAATCCTGTTCACCCTATAAAAAGCTAAACTTAAATCACAGGACGGGCTAATCAATTTTATGGAAACACGATGGCTGGTAACGAAATCATAAAAACACTTGAGCGCATATATAAAAATAATCCGTCCCGTAAACCTGCTCATTATTATCCTTACGCAGGTCTTGTTCCGCTTCTTCATTGTTGATAACTATTTTGGACTTGGAGGTGCAGAAAGTGGCTTTAATTATATTGAATTCATGATCCTGGTTCTTGCAACAATTTTAATCGCGGCAGGAGGATATGTGATCAACGATCTGTATGATATCAAAGCGGATGAAGTGAATAAACCTGAAAAGATCATTGCAGGGGTTTTCATTTCAAAGAAAACACTAAAATTTTACTATGCAGCACTGACCTCTACCGGAGTCCTGCTGGGCGTATTACTCGCTTTCAGGGTATCCTTTTTATCCCTGGGACTGATATTTCCTGCAATTGCAATCATGTTGTGGCTTTACTCATCTGAATATCAACACACAGCACTGCTGGGCAACCTGATGATTGGGCTGATGTCGGGGTTGGTAGTGTTTATTGTATGGCTTTTTGAATTTTTTGCGATGCGGGCACAGCCACTTGTCTATGCGGCAGCTGCACAGACGTTGGAAACAATTGGCCTGATTGCAGGCGCTTATGCTGTTTTTGCCAGTCTTGTCACCCTGATCCGGGAAATCTTCAAAGACATTGAAGATATGGAAGGTGATAAAGCTGCCGGATACCGGACACTTCCGCTGGCCTTTGGAAAATCAGCGGCAAAAATCACTGCCATGGCATTTACAGTCATCACCATTGGCTTACTGGCTTCTTTTCAGTTTCTACTTTTCAGAACCGGACTTACTCTGGTATTCTGGTACCTGATGATTGCCGTTCAACCATTGTTGTTATTTCTTCTTTACTATACTTTAAAGGCAAAAGACAAAGAGGATTTTCACTTTGTGAGCAACGTTTCAAAAATTATCATGCTGGCGGGTATTTTATCCATGCAACTCTTCTATATCAGTTATTAAATGTTGACAGAAAAATTAAAAACCCGGAAAATAATCCTTGCATCGCAATCACCCCGGCGGCAAAAGCTTTTGCGTGAACTTGGGATTCAGTTTGAAGTGATGCCGGTTGATGTTGATGAACGGTTTCCTGCCGGTTTAAGGCACAAGGAGATCGCTGTTTATTTGAGCGAACTCAAAGCCAGAGCAATTGATTCCGGTAAAATGTGTGAAAACTGCCTGGTGATTACCGCCGACACCATTGTCTGGAAAGATAATGGTATTCTTGAAAAACCAGTTGACCGGCAGGATGGATTCCGGATACTGAAGGAGCTCTCAGGTGAAATGCATGAGGTGATAACTGCTGTAACGCTCAGAGATCTGTTCAAAATGAAAACATTTCATTCGCTGACAAAAGTATTCTTCAAAAAACTGACAGATCAGGAGATCACCTATTATCTCGACAATTTCAATCCGTATGACAAGGCCGGAGCTTATGGCGCCCAGGAATGGATTGGTTATATCGGGATCGAGCGTATCGAGGGTTGCTATTTCAATGTTGTTGGTCTTCCACTACCAAAACTTTACGTTGCGCTGGATGATTTCCTCCAATAATCCCTATCTTTGCAACCGCAATTTATCCTGATGAATGATCTGAAATAACTTGTCTGAACAATGGAAAAACCATTGATACTGGTAACAAATGATGATGGCGTTTTTGCCCCCGGATTAAGAACCCTGATCTCCGTTGCACGGGAATTTGGCAGGGTGATCGTGGTGGCTCCTGACTCTGCTATGTCGGGAATGTCGCACGCCATTACCGTTAAAACACCCTTACGTTTACGGAAAATTGCGGAAGAAGAGAACTATGTGGAATACAGTTGTAACGGAACTCCCGTCGACGCGGTGAAACTGGGCGAAAAGGTGGTGGCTGAGCAAACCCCTGATCTCGTTTTGTCTGGTATAAATCACGGTTCGAACGCCTCCGTGAATGTTATCTATTCCGGCACTATGGCGGCAGTGATAGAAGCCTGTATGGATGGAATTCCTGCTATCGGTTTCTCATTGCTCGATTATTCTCACAGTGCCACATTTGATAGCGCTGTTGAATATGTGAGGAGTATCGTTGAGAAGGTACTGAAAAACAATCTGCCCACAGGTGTTTGCCTGAATGTCAATATCCCTGCTGTAGAGCAGGATCAGATCAAAGGAATCAAAGTGTGCCGGCAGGCACGGGGCAGGTGGGATGAAGCTTTTGACCAGCGGATTGATCCTTATAACAGGCATTATTACTGGCTTACAGGTGTTTTTTTGGATGGAGATACAGCTGAGGATACCGATTCATGGGCGCTGGCCAACAATTATATCTCTGTTGTTCCCGTGAAATTTGATCTGACTGCCCATGAGACCATCGAAAATATTGCCAAATGGATCAGATAATGACTTACCGGCGCTTCATACATCTTCAATTGCAATGGCAGAGAAATACAAAATCCATGAACCTTTTTAGATTAATGAATTGATGCCTGCACCTGGTGCATTTTTAAAAGCCGATCATTTTGTTTTCGGGCTTATCATCGGGATATTGGCTCTTTTATTTATGTTCGGATTAATTGCCGGGATCAATCACATCCTGATAAAAATGGGTGTTGCCTATCATACCCTAGACCTGATCACCCACATCATGGTAAGTTTTTTCGGAAACCTGATCCTGATCAGGTATTACTTTGTAAACCTTAAATATGATAAGACAGGCAGGGGCGTGTTGCTGATCACTTTTGTTTTGGTGATCGTTTTGTTTGTCTTGTAGAAATGGATAACACGATCATCATGATTCATTCATAATATTGCGGCAGAGCAACATCATTCCCAGTCAGGATTTAAACAATCATGATTGCAATAATGGGTGCGTTGGCTTTCGAATATATTTTTGGTAAATAATACATGTTCAGTCAACAATCACAACCTTTCGATGCATGATCCGGTCCCGGGTTTGTATTTTACACATGTATACACCTGATTTCCAGTGTTCGGTGTTGATTTTAACAAGATGATCACCTGCCTGCTGATCATGCCTCTGTTCCGAATAAATTACCTTTCCGGTCAAATCATGTATGGTAATATGAACAGCACTGCCGTTTTCAACAAAAAACGCGATGGTGAATTCCAAATTAGCGGGATTGGGATACAAATGGCAGTATTTTGATTGATTGCCGAAATTGGTCTGGTCAGAGACAAAAATAGATGGACTATAGAGAAAAACCACTCCGCCATGTGGGTTTCCATAATTTCTCTCATACGGTATCCCGGCAATAATATCTGTGTAACCATCATTGTTAAAATCACCTGAAGCTATTGTATTACCGGTTTGATTCAAACTGTTTGCAAGGTAGTAATCCACCTGCTGACTCTGGTATGCCCCCCCGGAGTGCACCCAGAAATCGAAAATTCCATTGGCATGTGAACTCATCAACAGATCAGAAGCACCTGTTTCCATCGTTTTATCAATGAATTCCAGACAAGTGAAGCTGATACTGAAGTCTCCGATTGGAAGGATCATATCAGGGTATTGGTTAAAACCAGGTCCACCTTTATACACGAAAATCTCGCGCGTTGAATAGTTGTAATAGGCAAGATCAGGGTGTCCGTCCCCATCAAAATCTCCTTTCGTCCGGGTTGTCACGCTTCCAAAATACAATCCTCCCGGAACAGGATTAAAAATGGCTTTGTTGTAAAACCCGATTGCATTCGGCCCCCCATAATATACCAGCGATCTACCCCCGGCGAGATAAGGATCGCCCAGTATGAAATCATCATACCCATCGCCATTTATATCCCCGCAAGCGGTAATGGGTTCGGCAAACGCAGAGTAATTTGGAGAGGATTGCACGTTGATAATGATATCAGGATCGGGACCAACCTGACCTCCTCCAAAATAGACAAAAGCCGAACGTAAACTATTTTTGTGCTGACCTCCCCCAACAACAAGATCATCAAAACCGTCGGCGTTATAATCACCAACAATACAGATGTTTCTGCCAAATTCATAAAAAGTATTGCTGTCACTCAATACTATATCTGCATCAGTATAAGTATAGACTCCCTGAAAAGTTGGCCCTCCATAGAAGATATACACCTCATTGCGTTCCGAAATGAATGACCGGGCAAACCGAACATAGGAATTGGAACTGTTTGATATCACAATATCAATCCAACCATCACCATTCAAATCGCCGAACGACCAATCAAAACATTCGGCCTTTGCCGTTTGTGGCAATAAAATTTTGATGTCGGGTTCGAGGTCGGGTATAGCTCCTCCAAAAAATATATCAAGGTAACAACCACTTCTGGCAAGGATACCCCAGTCATCATAGCCGTCCTTATTGATGTCCCCAATACGCTTCACACTAAATCCATATTGAAGCTTTTGAAAGGTTTGATGGCCGCTTTTGCCGATGAAAACCGGATTTTCAAAGTCAGGGTATGCGCCTCCCGGTACGATGGCTGTACCAATTTTGTCAAACCGCAAATTCTCATCAAAAGTCCAGTAATTAAAATAAAGATCTGCAATTGAGTCATTATTATAGTCCAAAACTGACATCTTACCGCACAAATAGAAAGAATCCACATATTTGCTTTTTGGAAGCATAAGTTTGCCTTCTCCGGTGTAGTAATGGTCCTTCTGGAAACCATCAATCTGAATGTTTTGATTTCCATAATACACCACAATGGTGTCATCAGTTAATTTTGAATACCAGTCATCACAACCGTCACCATTGAAATCACCACCATTGTATAAGATGCGGTTTGTGTTCCCGACAGGAATCTCAAAAGGGTTACTGAAATAGGGATCATCCGTTATGCCAAAATTAACTTCAAGATGAAATCCAGGAATTGAATCGATGGTATCATATTGATAATAAGCATGTACGGCATCCTTTAATCCGTCTCCGTTTAAGTCAGAAAAGCAGGTTGTAAAATGAGGAGACGGGGTATGAATAAACGGCATATGGATGGTTTTCTCAAGTATCAGTGCGTGATTTTCTTTGTCGAAAAAAAGCCACTTAAAATACCGCGATTCATTATAATTATTATAATTAGAAATACAAAGTTCAAAATCGCCATCCTGATCATAGTCATATACGTGAAAAAGTGTGGTCATATCATCCAGCCTGAAGTACCAACCTAATGTGCTTGTTTTTAAGAAAACCGGAACCGTGTCAAACCCTGAAAACAGATAAATGCTGTCACCGTTGTAATTCCCAACAATGAACTCCGACATACCATCCTTGTTGATGTCACCTGCGAAATAGATTGTTCTGAAATGTGACGGATAATTCAGGAGAAGAGAATCATCAGATACCCCCTGGGGGTTCCCGAACCTGATGAGACGATGCCTGATCTCAAGGAGATCATCGTAACCATCGCCATCAAAATCTCCAATGCCACATATTTCACTACCATAGAAAACCACCTCCTGCAAATCCGCTCCCGTGCCCATAGTGACCACCGATTTTGTAATCATATCCTTTGGATCGTCCGATCGCTCATCTGCAGCATAAGCCACAAAAGCAAAATCAATCTGACCATCACCATTGATATCTCCGACAGGAGTTGCATGATTCAATTGGAAATTGACAGAGTTTTCAACCGGTTGAATGAAAGGGAAAATGGTATCGGTTGGTAAAATCATTTTTCCTGTTTCGGATTGGGAGAACAAGGAAAAACGGACAAAAAGAAACACAAGAAAGACAAAAACCTGAACTCCCTTGTAAAGTGTCCTGGGTTTAATGGTGCTTTTTTTCATAATAATGGGTACTTTTGGTGTTTAAATCATTGGGTTCTGTTTTGATTTTCAAAAATAGGAATTTTTTATAAGGAACCTAAATTTTTTTTGTAGCGAAATGAAACTCTATCTCATAGCCGGCGAAGCCTCAGGCGACCTGCACACCTCCAACCTGATGAAAGAGTTGAAGCACCTTGAACCCGGATTGCAGTTCCGGTGCTGGGGCGGCGACCTGATGCAGGCTCAGGGAGGCGAAATCGTGAAACACTACCGTGATCTGGCTTTCATGGGTTTCGCCGAAGTGCTGGCCAATATCGGGACGATTGTCGCAAACATAAAACATTGTAAAGCAGATATTCTTGATTACCGGCCCGATGCAGTCATCCTCATTGATTACCCGGGGTTCAATCTCAGAATGGCTGCGTTTGCAAAAAAAGCCGGATTCAGGGTTTTTTACTACATCTCACCACAGGTTTGGGCCTGGAAGAAATCAAGGGTTCTTAAGATCAAACGTTATGTTGACCGGATGTTTGTGATTTTACCTTTTGAAAAGGAGTTTTATGCACGTTACGACTATGAAGTAGATTTTGTGGGACATCCTTTGCTCGATGCTCTCGATTCACTGCCCGGTTCCGGTTGGGATCAGTTCAGCAAACTGAATGGTTTGAATGAAAAGCCAGTGGTTGCTTTGCTTCCGGGCAGCCGGAAACAGGAGATCCGTAAGGTGCTACCCATCATGCTTTCTGTGGTCAGTAAATTCCCCGGTCATCAGTTTGTGGTTGGGTGTGCTCCCGGCCTTAAACCAGGATTTTATCAGCAACTCATAGGGTCAAATTCGATAAAAATGATTGAGGGTCAGACCTATAACCTTCTCAGGCATGCACGGGCGGCACTGGTCACCTCCGGAACAGCCACGCTTGAAACGGCACTCTTTGAAGTACCGGAGGTGGTTTGTTACAAAGGCGGCTATATTTCGTACGAGATCGCAAAAAGGGTGGTTGACCGCAGTATGATCCGATTTATCTCCCTGGTGAACCTGATCATGGACCGGGAGGTGGTGAAGGAACTGATCCAGGATGACCTCACGCCAGCCAATGTTGAGCGGGAACTGAGAAAAATACTGGAAAATGAAGACCATCGTCACAATATCCTGAACGATTATGCCCTGCTTAAAACAAGACTTGGGGGAGGTGGCGCATCAGCAAAAACCGCAAGGGAGATCATCAAAATGATGACTTCATAGAAAATCAGCACACGACAAAAACCAATCATCCGGATTTATGTTTTGATAGTCATGGAAGAAAAAATTGATATCCTGATCAACAATGCAGGGGTATTTAAGAACCACAGGGAATTCAGCGAGGATGGGTATGAAATGACCTTTGCCGTGAATCACCTGGCTTATTTTCTTCTGACAGGCCTGCTGCTTGATTTGGTCAAAAAGAGTGGTAACGGTCGGATCATAAACGTTTCCTCTCAGGCCCATGCCAGCGCTCTTGATTTTGACAACCTCCATGGCGAAAAACACTACGAAGGATATGACGCTTATTCGCGTTCGAAGTTGTGCAACATCCTCTTCACTTTCGACCTGGCCCAGAGGCTGCAAGGTTCCGGAGTTAAAGTCAATTGCCTCCACCCGGGTGTGATCAGCACCAAACTGCTGCACATTGGATTTGGAATGGGTGGCGCTCCGGTGCAGAAAGGCTCATTGACATCTGTTCACCTCGCCACTTCTCCAGATGTGGAGGGCATCACCAACAATTACTTTGTAAATAAACAAGTGTCATCTCCTGCACAAATTGCACATGACAAACAAATTCAGTTAAAGCTCTGGCATGTGAGTGAAACTCTGTGTGAATACCGGTTTATTGTATAATCACCATGTTAACCCACATTGCAGGTATTAGTTCATAAAGTATTGGCACTAAGAGCTATCATTTTTTTGAAATTCCGCAGGGGGTACAACGGATTTTTTTCTTACGAAAGGTACATACTTGTGTTTTAGAATATCGTAGATCGCTTTAACCTCCTTGTTGGGCTCGGTGCATTGCCTGACTGAGATGGTTTGCTTCCGGATGTTCACCACGCTTGTTGTAACGCATTTCTGTGTGTTCATTCTGCGGATTATTTCGCGCCAGTCAGCATTTATCCCGTTCTGTTTGAGCTGGTACCTTATTGTTGACACTAACCAATAAGCCAGCAGCCCAAGGTTCAGATGTGCCATCGAAGCTTCATCTGTTTTATGGTAAATTGGCCGCAGGTCGAGGTCTGTTTTCAATACCCGGAAGGTATATTCGATTTCGCGGATGATATTGTAAATGGACCAGAACGTATGTTCATTGAGTTCCACTATGGAGGTTCGGAGAAAATATATCCCCGATTGGCTATTATCATATACCCCTGTTTTATGGTGGCAACTTATACCTGCAGCCGTTCCGTTACCGTCGTCGCATACGGTAATGTCATACCAGGTATGAACCGATGGATATTTCTGTTTAAGCCTTCCAATGCGCTCGTAAACCTTGCTAACCCACATTGCAGCCCCTGGCCTAAAAAAACAACAAAAACCTGTTAATAACCCTGGTATTTATCAACAATTCGAA
>JBLRXC010000088.1:0-12876 GCA_047920975.1 Bacteroidales bacterium
CGGATTTGTGGCAGGATAAGCACTTATCTCTTCAACCAAAAACCCTCAATCCGGGTGTAAATATTTTCGGGGCATACAATTTTATGCTGGGAGAAAGTGATTTCAGTTTTTCACCCGGGATTGGGCTGGGTGTTCATAATCTCTATAGTGAGTCATGGCTGGTGACTACGCAGGATGAGATCTATTTCTTAGAAATTCCCGATACAATCGATTACAAGAAATCGAAACTGACCAATTCATACCTTGATATTCCCCTGGAATTTAGGTTTAAGTCCAAAGGTGAGTTTCGCGTGGCCATTGGTTTCAAGTATGGGTTTTTAATGAAATCACAGACAAAATATAAAGGGGAAGGAGACGCATTTAACATTGCAGGCTCAAAGGTCATCGTGAAGCAGGCAAGGTTTGATCATGTGGAAAACACGAGGTATGGTTTTGTCGGAAGGATTGGTTATAAATGGCTGAATGTATACGGTTATTATCAGTTATCTTCACTTTTTACAGAGGGAAAAGGACAGCAAATGTATCCTATATCCATTGGTATTACCGTTATTCCTTTTTAGGCAATAAAAAATTATGTAGTTAGTTGCTTTATAGCCAAAAGAAAAAAAACAAGATCAAAAATCCCGACAGAAATCCTGCATAAACCTGTCCAGGAGTGTGTGCATTCAGACGCAGGCGGGCAAACCCTGTGAGCCCGGAACAAAATAACGCGATGATGATCCAGGTAGTCATGTCAATGTTCAGTGATTGTGCGACACCTGCCAATGCTCCTGCAAGTCCTCCGATGCCCATCATGTGCATACTTATTTTCCAGTAAAGACTGATAATGAGGGCTCCCAATACAGTGACCACAGAACCTAAGAACAGTCGGATGTATATTGAGTCGAGCTGAAATTTCCTGATGATGTAATAAGTGGTCAGGTAAAAGATACCAGTGATGATCATCGGGAATATTCGTTCTTCCCGTGAATCCATCTGCAAGGTTTTTATAATTCCGCGCTTATAAAGAAATACCAAAAAAATAGCCGGTAGAAGAAAGGTTGTTATAAAAACCATCCCCAGAATCATTTGGCGTGCATTAACGGGTATGCCAAATGCAATATGGTTGTTCAAATTGAACAGGATCAGCAGCGAATAGGTAGGAATAAGCAAAGGTTGAAAGACAATTGAGAAGAATTTGGCGAGTTTCGATTCCATGGGTGCCCGGTTATAGTTCTTTTCTAAGCCGGGCTACCGGGATGCTCAACTGTTCCCGGTATTTAGCGACTGTCCTCCGGGCAATATTGTAGCCTTTCTCTTTGAGTATTTTTGTAAGCTGTTCATCAGTAAGCGGCCTGGATTTGTCTTCACCTTCAATGCAATCAGAAAGAATTTTTTTGATCTCACGGGTTGAAACCTCCTCACCACTATCAGTCTGCATGGATTCGGAGAAAAAGCTTTTTAAAAGGAAGGTGCCAAAAGGAGTCTGCACGTATTTACTATTGGCAACTCTTGAAATGGTCGAAATGTCGAGGTGGACAATTTCTGCAATATCCTTGAGGATCATTGGTCTTAAACGGGTTTCATCACCTGTCAGGAAATACTCACGCTGATAGTTCATAATCGCTTCCATGGTTACCTGCAGGGTGTTCTGGCGCTGTCTGATGGCATCAATGAACCATCTTGCCGAATCAATTTTCTGCTTCACAAATGTGATCGTATCCTTATGCTGGCTTTTGTCTTTACTCACCGAGTATGTTTCGAGCATATCAACATAGGTGCGGTTCAGGCGAAGCTCTGGTGCATTTCTTGAATTCAGTTGCAGCTCAAGGTCGCCGTTATTGTTAAAAATCAGAAAATCCGGCAGTATGTAATGATTTGCCCTGGATGTATCGCTGAGTGAGTTACCGGGTTTTGGGTTCAGTTTTAAAATTTCATCAATGGCATCTTTCAGTTCCTCTTCTGAAATCCGGTTCTTTTTCATGATCTTGTCATAATGCTTCTTGGTGAACTCAAGAAAATGCCGGTCCAGGATGTGAATCGCTAATTTAACTGATGGAGGCGGTTCTTCAATCCTTCTCAACTGTATCAACAGGCATTCCTGCAGGTTTCTTGCACCTACCCCGTACGGCTCAAACTCTTGTATAACATACAATACTTCCAGGATCTCATCTTTGGATGTCTGTATGTTCTGAGTAAAGGCAAGATCATCAACCATAGCTCCGATTTCCCGGTTCAGGTAGCCCGAATCATCAAGATTACCAATGATGTGAAGAGCGATCTGGTACTTTTTCTCATCCAGTCCATGCATTCCCAATTGTGAGATCAGCAACTCCTGGAAAGAAACACCCGAAACAAAAGGTACCTCGCGTCTTTCATCATCAGCACTGGAGTTGTTGGCATTTAATTTATAAGATGGAATTTCATCCTCATCCAGGTAGTCATTCAGGTCAAATTCATCATCACTGTCTTTCTGGTCATATTCTTCAGCTTCCTCACGTTCTGAATCATCCTGGGGTTCACTATCTTCAAAGTTTTCATCAAAATCCTCTATCACTTCATTCTCCTCGAGATCCTCAAGGGCAGGATTCTCTTCTATCTCCTGTTTTATTCTCTGTTCGAGTGCAACCGATGGAATTTGCAGCAGTTTCATCAGCAGGATTTGCTGAGGAGAGAGTTTTTGAAGTAATTTCTGTTGTAATCTTTGATTTAGCATTCTGCAGATTCTTCCTTAATATTTTTTAATCCCGTACAAATATCAGCATTTTATTTTACAATGACCATTCAATTCCCAACTGTTTTAAAATTCAGCATTCTGGGGTGTCCTGGGAAAGGGAATGACATCCCGGATATTACCCATCCCGGTAATAAACTGAACAAGTCTTTCAAAACCTAACCCAAAACCACTGTGGGGTACGGTGCCAAATTTCCTGGTTTCAAGATACCACCACAAATCCTTCTCTGGTACGCTCATTTCCCTTATTCGTTTCAGCAGGATATCATATTTCTCCTCTCGTTGCGATCCTCCAATAATTTCCCCGATCTGTGGAAAAAGCACATCAAGTGCCCTGACTGTTTTGTTGTCATCGTTCACCTTCATGTAGAAGGCTTTGATTTCTTTGGGATATCCGGTAACTATAACCGGTTTTTTGAAGTGCTTTTCAACGAGGTACCTTTCATGCTCAGATTGCAGGTCAATACCCCATTTTTCAACCGGAAACTGAAACTTTTTCTTTTTGTTTGGATTTGAGTTGTACAGGATTTCGAAAGCTTCTGTATACGTAATCCTTTCAAATGTCTGGTTCAAGACAAACAACAGCTTTTCTTTCAATTCCATGGGTGAACGGTCATCTTCCCTTTTGTTCTTGTCTTCGTCGCGTTGTCTTTTGCTAAGGAAATCCAGGTCGTCGGGACAATTTTCCAAAGCATAGCCGATCAGGTATTTCAGCATCTCCTCGGCCAGGTCCATATCATCATGGATGTCATAAAACGCCATTTCCGGCTCAATCATCCAAAACTCAGCCAGATGGCGGGATGTATTGGAGTTCTCAGCCCTGAAAGTAGGCCCAAATGTGTAAACCTCCGACATGCCGAGCGCTGCGAGTTCGGCTTCCAATTGCCCCGAGACAGTAAGATTGGTCTCTTTCCCAAAAAAGTCCTCCCGAAAGTCAATGCTGCCATCCTCTTTTCTTGGAAGATTGTTCAGATCAAGGGTAGTGACCCTGAACATCTCACCCGCTCCTTCGGCATCAGAACCGGTTATAATTGGTGTATGAATGTTGTAAAATCCCTTTTCATTGAAGAATTTATGGACAGCAAAAATCAGCGCGTGCCTCACCCTTGTGATCGCTCCAAATGTATTGGTCCGGAATCGCAGGTGTGCCTTTTCACGAAGGAATTCAAGTGAATGCTTTTTGGGTTGAAGGGGATATTCATCCGGGTCGGCTTTTCCAAGAATTTCAAGTTTTTTGACCTCAACCTCTACACGCTGGCCGCTTCCGGGCGACTCAATCAAAATTCCCTCCACAGAGAGGGAAGCACCGGTATGAATTTCCTGGACAGATTGTTCACCAAGCGTATTCAAATCAACAACAACCTGAATGTTATGAATGGTTGAACCGTCATTAAGTGTAATAAAGGCCACATTTTTACTGGTCCTCCTGGTGCGTACCCAACCCTTCACATTGATCATTTTTCCCAATGCTGATGACTGTAAAAGATCCCTGATTTTAGTCCGTTTCAATATATCCATAAATTTTCAGCATAATTTTTGCAGGCTGCAAAATTATGCACTTTTTTTATCCCCTGCAATCTATTTACAAGTCTGCATGGTATTAGCCCGGTCAAAATGTTTTACCTGGACATTCCTATAGGTATGAGTTGAAAACAAGTAACTTTGCACCCTGAAATGGATACTTCATTAAATATAGTTCCCCTTGAAAAATGGCTTGACATAAAAGCTCAGCCATTGGTGATTTCCGGACCATGCAGTGCGGAGTCGGAAGAACAGGTTCTCCGCATATCAGAAGCAGTTTCAGCTATCCCTAATGTAAGTGTATTCAGAGCGGGCATTTGGAAACCACGAACGCGGCCTGGATTATTTGAAGGCGTTGGTATAGAAGGGTTGAAATGGTTGCAGCAGGTCAGAGAAAAAACCGGCTTGCTTACAACCATTGAAGTAGCCAATCCTGAGCATGTAGAGGCAGCCCTGAAGTATGGAGTGGATATTTTATGGATAGGAGCAAGGACAGTGGTTAATCCCTTCTCCCTGCAAAATCTTGCAAGCTCACTCCAGGGTGTCGACATTCCGGTCATGGTCAAGAACCCTGTGAACCCCGACATTAACCTCTGGATTGGAGCACTGGAAAGAATTAATCAGGCGGGCATAACACGACTGGCAGCTATTCACCGCGGTTTCTATTTTTTTGGAAAATCACCTTTCCGGAATGCACCCATGTGGGAAATACCCATCGAATTAAAGCGGCTTTTTCCTGGCCTGCCCGTTATCTGTGATCCAAGCCACATTTGCGGAGAAAGAGAACTTCTCTTCGACGTTGCCCAAAAAGCGCTGGACCTTGAAATGGACGGACTGATGATTGAAACCCATCCCGATCCTGACCGTGCATGGACGGATCCCCGGCAACAAATTACACCCGATGCGCTACAAACACTGATTGGGAAACTGGCAGTCAGAAAAGAGAAAGGCAGCCGGTCGTTTGAGAGCAAACTGGATGAACTCCGGTCAGAAATTGATAAAATTGATGCCGAACTGATCCACATCCTGATGAAACGGATGGAGATGGTTGACGAACTGGGTTACTACAAAAGGGATCACAATATTACGATTCTGCAATTGAAGAGATGGCGTGATATTGTGCAGGACCGTATTAAAACGGGACTAAATTCAGGGCTTGAAAAGGAATTCCTGCAAAAACTTCTTGAGATTGTCCACAATGAATCCATCAGAAGACAAACAGAAATTTATCGCAATCCCAAAAAGTAAATGGCTGCACCTAATCCTGTAAGCCTTAAAATTAAAAGCTGAAAATCATCTCTTTTTAAAAACGTTTTGTACTTTTGACCATCAAATCATCGTCACTATGGAAATACATTACATTTTATCCCTATTGTTTGCTCCATTTCTTGCGGCCGTTGCCTACTTTATCATCATGGTCAGAAGAGGCAGGGACCGTTATCCCGGGCTGATTGCCATGTTTTTACTGGGAAAGTTCAGCATTGTTATTGTTTCACTTTTCCAATTCATTGCCCACCGATTTGGACTTGATGTTTTTACCAATCTCAGACGCATCATCTTCTATTCGGTTGTTGTTATGGGGCTGGGTTCAGAACTCGGTAAATACCTGATATTGAGATATAATGCTTTCCCGAGGTATAGCTTTAACGGTCCGCTTGATGGGATTGTATACAGCGTTTTCATCTCCTTAGGATTCGCTTTTATGGGAAATATCCTCTATTTCATCCTGCCATTTATATTGAAATTGATTTTCTTTACGCCTATACCGTTGTCCTTGGAAACCTTTTCTTTGCTGTGATCATGGGATTTTTTGTCGGCATGGGAAAATCACGCGAAAACAGATTTGTTGATTCAATGACCGGCATGCTTGGCGCCACTTTTTTTCACGCACTCTATAATTTCTGCTTTCTCACCGAAGATATGCGGCTCCTGCTATTTCTGAGTATCGGCGCAGCCATTTTCGTATTGATGCTTTACTATAAAGCTTTTGAAATGAACGAGGAGTATAAGCGGATTAAGAGCGAATAGCAGATTACAACAGGTGTCTGAACATTTTCCCGGGTAAGCTTCTTACCAGCCCGTCAAACTCAAGCGTCAGGAGCACAGATGACATTTTACTTGAGGTCATGTGTGTCTGCGCGACGAGGTAATCAAAACTAACCGCTTCATGCTCCTTTAAAATATTTATCACCTTTCTTTCCTCCTCTGTGAACTCCCTGAAAAGTTGCTTTTGTTTACCTGAACCGGATTTTACCTTATCTTCCCACTGCATGATATACCGGATATCCTCAGCCGACTGAATGAGGGCTGCTTTATTGGTTTTGATCAGAAAATTACAGCCTTCAGACCAGTTATCGGTTGTTTTACCCGGAAAAGCAAAAACATCCCGGTTGTATGAGTTGGCGATGTTTGCTGTGATCATTGCTCCCCCGCGCATAGCCGTTTCAACTACGACCAGCGCATCACACATGCCTGCGATGATCCGGTTACGTTTGGGGAAGTTTTCCCGGTCGGGATTGGTTTCGCTCAAATAATCAGACAGCAAAGCTCCGTTTTCAATCATTTTTTCAGCCAAAGAGCGGTTCTGTTCAGGATAGATCCGGTCGAGCCCGTGGGCAAGCACCGCTACGGTGGGAACCTGGTTATCGAGTGCGGATTTATGTGCACAGGTATCGATGCCATATGCCAGGCCGCTCACCACCAACAATCCCGGCATAGCAAGTTCCCGGATGAGTTTCCGGCAAACCTCTTTACCATAAGCAGAGGCCCGCCGTGTGCCGACAACCCCCACAATGCGGTCGGAATTCAGGAATGGGCTGCCCTTGCAGTAAAGCATCACCGGACTGTCAACACAGTTTTTCAACCGGAAAGGATAATCTTTATCGAGAAAAAAAAGGGGTCTGATTTTATGCTTTTCGATGAAATCAATTTCCCGGGAGGCCCGCTCCAGCACATTGGCCGAAAGGATTGCGTTTGCAGTGGTTTCTCCAAGCCCGGGTATTTTCAACAGGTTTTTCCGTTTCTCCCTGAACACCGCCTCTGCACCACCGCAGTAAGCAATGAGCTTCCTGGCGTTTATATCACCAACGCCCGGAACCAGTGTTAATGCTATCTGATATAAAAGCAATGTTTTGGTTTTTTATACTCCAAAAATAAAAGAAAAACAAATTCAACTGATCAAAATAATGTAATTTGGTTTTTTTTATTCATGGAGCAGGTTTCTTGTAAAAATCCTACAATCCTTGTTTGTCCGCTCGACTGGGGTATCGGACATGCAACACGTTGTGTGCCTTTGATCCGGCTACTTCTGGAAAAGGGTGCCAATGTGATCATAGCTGCCGACGGACGTTCGCTGCTTGTCCTTCAACTGGAGTTTCCCCAGCTGACATTTATAAAATTTCCCGGCTATAACTTTTCTTATCCCCAATCCGGCAGTATGGCTTTGAAAATGCTCAGACAGGCCCCCGCAATCATCCGGGGGATCAGGAAAGAGAACAAAATGCTGGATGAACTGATTGGCGAGTATCATGTTGACGCAGTGATCTCAGATAACAGGTTTGGAGTTTTCTCAGCAAGAATTCCTTCGGTATTTATGACACATCAAATATTCATCCGGACGAAATGGAGTTGGGGTTTTCTGAAACCGGTGCTCAATGTGTTAAACTGGAGATATATTTCAAGGTTTGATGAATGCTGGATACCGGATTTTGAGGGAAATGAAAATCTGTCCGGGGACCTATCCCATGAAGCAGTCCTTCCTGACAGATTCTGTTTTATCGGACCGCAGTCGAGGTTCCGGCAAAATGATATGCAACTGCAGGAGAAGCAATTTGAAGTGCTTGCTTTGTTATCAGGACCTGAGCCCCAGCGGACCATCCTCGAAGAGAAATTAATTCCGATGCTGAAAAAATCCGAATTGAAATGTGCTATGGTACTCGGAACTCCTGAAAGAAAAACCGGGCCGGACAGCATTGGAAACCTGACTTTATTTCATCACCTTGACAGCGAAAGCCTTCAGAACCTGATCATGCGCTCAGAAACTGTGATCTCCAGATCGGGTTATTCAACCGTGATGGATCTGACAGCATTGGGTAAAAAAGCTATTTTTATCCCTACACCCGGCCAGACCGAGCAGGAGTATCTTGCCAAATATTTCACACGGAAGAAGATATTTTATTCTGAAAAACAGGATGATTTTAATCTGACCCGTGCGCTGCAAATGGCGAAAAGTTATCCGGGACTTTCCATGAAGTTTGACTACAGGATGCTTGAGAGCAGGATTGATGCGTTGATCGGAGGCTGTATGCACAGCATCGGTTCACAATGAAAAGGGGAGTGAACCAATTTTAAACAAAGTTCTTTGTGTGTGTTCAAAATATGTGTGAAATGAAAGGAAATAAAATACTGATCTCGCTGGCTGTTTTCTCAATCGCAATGGGTTTTATGGAGACCGCCGTTGTGGTTTACCTGAGAGAGATCTATTATCCTGAGGGCTTTGCATTTCCATTACAGCCCATAGACAAAGGAATCGCTGTGACAGAAATATTGAGAGAAGCTGCAACCATCATCATGCTCATCTGCACCGGAATTTTCACAGGCCGGTCCAAAACAGAAAAATTCGGATTTTTTATCTATTGTTTCGGTATCTGGGACATTTCCTACTACCTTTTTTTATACCTGTTGCTTGGCTGGCCTGAGTCGCTGCTGACCTGGGACATCCTGTTTCTGATCCCTGTAACATGGGTGGGACCGGTAATTCGGCCGGTGATAAATTCATTTACAATGGTGACGCTTGGCATCCTGATCAGGAGGTTTACCATCCTGAATCCGAATACATTCATTCACCGGAACGAATGGATAGGATTGATCACCGGGTCATTGATTGTGATTCTGTCGTACACGTTGGATTATTCGAAATACATGCTTGAAAAATTCACTTTCAAAGAGATGCTTTGGAGCAATGACAGTACTGCCCTGTTTGAGCACGCAGGCCATTACATCCCTGAAAGTTTTCCATGGTGGATTTTTATTGCGGGACAGATCATTCTGCTTATTGTATTGGGAAGGTTTTATTTCAGGAATATACATAAACTGAAATGATGGTCATAAGATCCAATAAAGTGTGTTGCTTGTTAATTGAAATTTTGTAATATTGCTCAGGTATTATAGATTTTTTAAAAATGAATGAGGCACTGCAAATAGAATCAATGAATACTGTCCTGAGCGGCCTGAACGGTAGTGATTCGCACCTTTCTAAGTTGCTCATATTATCGCCCCTGCCCTTATTTCTTCTAACATGTTGTTTATCAGTAATAAATATACTTTTTTGCTCTTTAATTATTAATCCAAAACCTCCTGATATGGATAAACCCTGCCGGTAAACCAATAGCGTTCCGCCATGTGCACAGCCCGGTTGCAGGTGGCGGAAAAGAGGACAAAAAACAAAGTCCGGTTACCCGGGTAACTAAAAAAGAATAAAATAAAAAGTTTAAGAACCATGATTAAATTTTAAGAAAATGAACAAGAGAATAATACATATACTAACCACTACAATCTTTTGCATAATGGCATTGGCCCTTGTCAGGGCGCAAACCATTGAGATTGATTGTGAAAACTTTGATTATGTTGATGATCCATGGTATATTTATGATACGGTAACTATTAACGGAGAATTAGCTGTAAATACCGATATAATCGTTACCCCCGGCAGTGAATTGATCGTGTTGGGTACCATTTATTTTGGCGACAGTACAAAGCTGATCGTCGAAAGAAATGCGAAGCTTACCATTGATGGGGGATTGCTTACCGGAGCATGCGGATTTTGGCTTGGCGTGGAACTGCATGGGACAACCATCCAGCCACAAAGTACTCTTTACCAGGGATTTGTAAATATAATGCACAAGGGACGAATCGAAAAAGCCATTAATGGCATCAGGACGTGCAAAACAGTCGGTGGCAATGTCGTGCAGGGATACACCGGTGGTATCATCATTGCTGATGATGCAGAATTTTTTAATAATTTAACGGCTATCCATTTTTATCCCTATCCTATGAACAAGGTTTCAACTTTTGTAAGTTGCATTTTTGAAACAAATGAAGCCTTGCCCAAAGGCTACATTCCTGACTATTTAATCAAAATGGAAACTGTTCGGGATGTCAAATTTATCGGATGCTTATTCGACAACGCATCCGGCATTGATTACCTGCACAGCGGCATTTATGCCTACAATTCATTATTCAGACTCGATGGGAAATGCAACAGTGGAACAATTCCTTGTACAAGCTGGGAATATGGAGACTTCAGGAAATTCGACTACGCCATTTACGCACTTTATTCTGAAACTACGACTTATCCCGACATCCGCCACCACGGCTTTAGCTGGAATAAAAAAGGAGTTTACATCAGTGGTGCTGAGGGAGCCAGGGTCACATCCAGCCAGTTTCTGATTCCACCGATAGGGATTTTCAACCTTAATGAATATGGAATGTACCTTGATCATTCCAGGTTTTACCATATTGAAAATAATTTCTTTTCCGGAGCTGATACAATTATTGGAAGAACAGGGCTTTATATCAACCATTCAGGGACTGACTGGAACCAGGTATACAATAATTATTTTTATAACCTCTTATATGGTACAATTGCATATGGGTTGAACCGGAACGGAGATGGCTCTGTAGGATTATGTATAAAATGCAACGACTATGAATACAATAAAAATGATATCGTAGTTAACGGCATACCTCGCAGTGGACATGGTATTGCCCAAAACCAGGGATTTATGATTGCAAATGATACAGCCCCCGCCGGTAACACCTTTACTCAAGGTTTCCAGGAGTTAGAATACAACTACATCAATAGCACCGGAATGGGATGGATCCATTATGTCTATCATGGCGTTGTTCCGGGATTCATAAAGGTCAACCCAAATCCTTATTTTTCTCCTGCAACGATGAGTAAGGAGGGCAATCCGAATGCAGAATATATTAGCAAAGAAACTGCATGTCCATCCAAGCTTGATGGTGGTGGAGGAGGAGGCCATGAGATGATTGCCATGGCTGAGTCGGACACTGAAATAGCCGCCATTGAATCGCAACTTGCCGCCCTGGTGGATGATGGGGATACACCATTGAAAACCCTGACTGTGATGACGGCTTCACTGCCGCAGTCCGGAGTTCTTTATGACAACCTGATGGCCGGATCACCTTTCCTTTCGGACACGGTACTAAAATCGGCCATCTACAAAGAAGATGTGCTCCCTGCAGCTATGGTCAGGGATGTGCTGGTGGCCAATCCGCAGTCGGCCAAAAGCAATGACATCATTGAGTCGCTCGACTACCGCTGGGACCAGATGCCGGGGTGGATGATGGACCAGATCATGGAAGGGGTTGACATTACCGGGGCCAAGGAGGCCATTGAGCGGAACCTGGCCGGCTGGAAACACAAAAGAGGCGAACATTTTACCAATCTCTACCGCCATTACCTGTACAACGGGGTAAACCCGCAGGCCGCAACCGACAGTCTGGAAATGCTGCTTTCCGGCGATAACAGCCTGAACTCTAAGTACGGGCTGGCTATGCTTTATGCCGGAAAGGGAGATTATATTTCCATGAATGCAGTGATCGGTTCTATTCCAGGAACATTTGCGCTGACATCCGTGGAGCAGGCTGTTCACCAGGATTACACAGCATTGTGCGGCATCCTGCAGCAGCTTGACGGCAGCCTGCCTGAAGAGGGAACCGCCCAGGGTTCGACGCTGATGCTGCTGGCAGAAGAGGAGGAATACTTCCCGGGTGCCTGCGCACGAAACCTATTGATCGCTGCCGGCCTGCTGCAATACCAGGAACCGATTATCCTGCCTGATCTCACCAAATCATCGAAAGTGAGGGGTGGCAGCTACGGGAAGGGACAGGAACGGCCGGATATGCTGAAAGTATCTCCCAACCCGGCAAAGGATTTCATTGTGGTTGACTACAACACCGATGGCGAAAAAGGAGAAATATTGCTAATGGTAACCGATATGAAAGGCTACACCGTTCATTCGGAAGCCTTCGCTTCAGGCCGCGACCAGGTTGTTGTGAATACATCAGGTTGGGAAAAAGGCACTTATGTGGTGTCTTTGACAGTCAACGGGAAACCTGTTGCAAACAGTAAAGTAACAGTTCAATAACCGTTGATTTAATATGGACTTTGAAATGAAACCTGCCGGCTTCAGTTATTATAGGTAACAAAGGTAATCCTGAACAGGTGGGTTTCATTTCTATTAAAACTAAGCACAATGAAAAAACTAACAATTACTATCCTTACTCTTTTCTTTTTTGTTCAAGCATCTGCCCAAAATGAGGAGTGGGTAAGGGAGTTCTGGAATTATCAAATAACCAGTATGCGTGACTTGATCACAACCTATGATAATGGCTATATTTTACTTGCTACAATTAACTGGGATTATAAAACAAGATATATTTGGCCTATTAAATTGGATGTGAATGGCGAAATACTGTGGGAAAGAAAAATTGGCAATGGTGAGGATATAACAAATTTTATGAGTATATACCAGGATACTGACGGGAGTCTGCTTCTGGCCGGCGGCACTACCTGGCTTGACCCTTATAAGGGTGACCCCATGTTCATGAAACTGAAT
>JBLRXC010000089.1:0-12671 GCA_047920975.1 Bacteroidales bacterium
ATTGTAAGTGAAATGAGGGCTGGGGATGAGCTGTTTGATTGGAGATCTGTTTCTTTCAATAATTTTCATATGGACAATGAATCCTTCACAAGGATATACCAGGTGATTAATCTGGCTGATTTGAAAAGGGTGGAAAAGGTTACCGGTCTCAATGTTTATATCTGGAATAAACATTCCGGAGAATTTGAGGTTTTATCGTTCAAACTGGAAGTGTGGAAAGGAAATCCAAAATTATATGGTTTGTATGAAAGGATTTCTGTCTGATGTTTTCTATTCTTGATTTTTTACAACATCAGAATAATTCCAGTCCTGCTTTGCCGTTTGTGAGGTATCCTTGTTAAGGCTGCGGCTTTTATTTAAGAATGAATTAAATGCATAACATTGAACCGTATTATAGCTGGAGACATCTTTATGAAGCATCAGAGGATGAGCTGTCTCCATTTTTTGGAAGGGAATACAGCGAGTTTGAGTTTTCGCATGCCGTTTATGATTGTTATATCCATCCTCAATGGGATCAGTTTGGTTCAGCTACACTTTATCTGAAAATATTATATGTGAATTATGATCTGGGTTTCTCTGTTCTTGAGTTGATCGGTGAATGGAATGATTGCCTTTACAACGATATTATGTATCTGAAGCGTGAAATTGCCGATTCATTGATCGAAAACGGTATCAATAAGTTTATTTTAATTGGAGAAAACGTATTGAATTTTCATGCATCTGATAATGATTATTATCAGGAGTGGTTTGAGGATATTGGCGAGGGTTGGATTGCCTTGCTGAATTTCAGAAATCACGTGCTGGATGAGATGGCTCATGCCTCCATTGATTATTATGTGGCTTGTGGTGGGGTCCTTAATGTTGTTCCCTGGCGATCGCTCTCTCCTGTGAAACTTTTTAACCTGGTTGAGGGCTTGATGAAAAAAAGATTACCAGCCTGACTTTTTCGAAAAAAAGTTATCTTCGCGTTTGATTTAGGTTGATCTTACCCATTTTCTATGAAAAAGCATGTCAGGTTCCATATTCGCGGCAGGGTGCAGGGTGTTGGATTCAGGTTCTCCTGCATGGAGGCAGCCTATAAATTCAATATCAAAGGGTTTGTAAAAAATAATCCAGACCATAAGAGTGTTTATGTGGAAGCTGAAGGAGAAGAGGAAGATCTGAATAAATTCCGGCAATGGTGCAATAAAGGGCCTTTATGGGCTAAAATCAGGGAGTGCCGGGAAGAGCAAGGCGAGCTAAAGCACTTTACCTCATTTGAAATCCTCCGCGAGTCACACCAATAGTGATTTGGAACCTGATGCTATGCCAGCCTGATTTCTCCGTTTTCGTAATCCCGTTTTAAAAAAAACGAAGTGAAGGAAGGTTCAATCACGGCGTGTCTTTATGGGTAATTCGTTTGTAAATATTTGTTAATTAAATCGATAGAGATATTGTGTTTGGCTGCAATAACCAGGTTCTCTTCACCGATGGCTCATTATTCCGATATCAATGAATAATTGATTGAATCCGGTGAAATTTTTGCGCGGTTATTGAATGTCTTTATTGTAAAATGCATATAATCAATTACATCCGCCTTTTGGCATAAACATTGAAAAAGAGGAACCGCAAATCAAGGTAAGGTAATAATTTAATTTAATGTACATGACAAAAAAGGAAAAACTTGGTTTAGACCTCATCTATGGTCATGCTGGAAAGCGCAGGGTATATGAAACCTATCTGAAATCTAACCCTGAAATGGCACAGAAATATCTGTCGTTCATTGCTAAAAACACCGATGCTCAATACATAAAGTGGGATGGTGTTAAAAACAGGTTCAAAGCCTGACGGCTTTTTGATCGTGCCTATTCTTTCCAGGCATACTGTAAATGCAGATTCAAAATGGTATCAGAAAACGGAAACGTTTTCTGATACTGCATTTGGGGGTACTGATAAACAATAATGCTATTTTCCCAAACTGAAAATATCCTGCTATTCAGAATGTCATAGGCCATTCTCTTCGATCCTTCATTTGTGTTCAAAACAATGAATTGGTTCAGATCATATATGTAGTGCAGGATGGCTTCATCGGTTCCTATCAGTATATTGTTTTCATCTGTTTTAACCGAGCAATTGATCTGGTCTGATATGAGATGTTCTGTGTACAAAAGGTTTTGTTCAACATCATAGGTCAGGATCAATCCATTGTCGTGGTTGTTTGCTGTGATAACCACTGTATTTGAGTTTGTGGAGTGAAATTCCACAACTTGAAAATTTGTCTGAACACGCTGCTTCTCTGCACCAGTTTGATGAAAAAGTGTCATGATGTGGGGCAGTTCGCTGTTCTGTTTTTGAATATCTGTAATCAGGTAGTTACCTGAACGTACAATCCTTGCAGGGGAATCGGTTTCTTCAACTGATGCATTAAAAACAACGCTGCCACTTGCATTGTATCCAAGGAGAAATTGATGGTAAAAGGATACAAAAAGTGATTGATCAAAATAAAGGCAATTTTCGCGATGTAAGGGAAATGGTGGATAGGCAGTTAATTGCCATGCAATATTGAGATTACTGAGATCAAATGCAAGCAGATTAAGATGTGTTTTCCCGGCAATGTACAGCTGCCGGTGGGCTGAGCTTATTTCAGAACCCGCATAATCTCCCTGAATGTTGGCCAACAGGTCAATCTGGTCCGAATTGTCAATGGCTGTCACCTGAATTGTCCCAGTTTGTGGTGAAGTCAAAACAATGATGCGGTGCAGTTCCTGGGGCACTTCGGTAAGCAAAATCTCCTGGTAAAAATTGCGGAAATTGACCCCATCATCAGCCCTGATCTGCAGGTAATGTTTTCCCCCTTTCAGATTTATGTTGTCCAGCGGGTAACCAAAATCAATGCTAAATTGATGACCCGATGGATAAAAGTAAAATGCCTTGTGTACCGGGTTAAATCCGGGATCGGTAAGTACTACTTTAATGGCAGTCAATCTCTTGTCATCATTCAGTTCGCCTGAGACCCATATGGTATCCAGTACGTTAAAAATCTGATGTTTTGTTGGGGAATGGAGTGTTATCTCCGGTGCCAGATCAGCACTTTCCTTTTTACAAGCCGTTAGGATGATCAGTATTACTGTGATTGGTATGAGAGTAATCTGTTGTTGCCTGAAAGTCATCGACAGTTATAAGTGGTAAATACTGTAAATTTAACAATATAAAAGTATCAATTATTATTGCAGTAATTATCAATAATTGTACTTTTATAAACCAAAATTCCGAACCATGCTAAAGCAGTTAGATTTTGAAAAAATTTTATTTCTCGACATTGAAACCGTTCCGATGGTTGAGAAATATGAACTTCTACCGGAGAAGTTTAAAATTCTCTGGGATAAAAAGGCAGAGAATCTGAAGAAAAAACCGGATGACACACCCGATATTATCTTTAAACGCGCGGGGATATATGCCGAATTTGGAAGGATTGTTTGTATTTCTGCGGGGTTCTTCTATAACCGGGAGTTCAGGCTCAAATCATTTTACGGTGATGATGAGGTAATACTTTTGAGGGAGTTTGCAACGATGCTCAACCGTTTTCACACCCATCGCGATAATCTCCTTTGTGCGCATAATGGCAAAGAGTTTGACTTCCCCTACATTGCCCGGCGAATGTTGATCAATGGCATTGCTCTTCCTGAATTGCTTGACAGCGCAGGAAAGAAACCCTGGGAAATTGCCCATCTTGATACCATGGAACTCTGGAAATTTGGCGATTTCAAAAGTTATACCTCGCTTGAACTTTTGGCCGCAGTGTTTGGAATCCCTACACCAAAAGATGACATTGACGGGAGTATGGTGGCCGAAGTTTATTACCATCAGCATGATCTGGAAAGGATCGCCCATTATTGTCAGCGGGATACAATTGCTGTTGCGCAATTGTTGCGGCGGTATGCAGGACTTCCATTAATAGAAGAAAGGGATATTGTTTTGGTGTAACGAATACCGTGAAAAAAACAGAATGTCGGCTAAAATCAATTTTAAAACCCTGAGATCTTATTTTTCCAGAGATGATAAACCCCTGTAATATGCTAAAGACCAATTTGCTCATCATGTAAAAATCACTCAGCACTACAGCACAATTAGTTTAATTTTTGATTCGATCACGCTATTTTGCAGGTGCAGTATATATACACCGCTTCCGGATCCGGATATATCAATCATCTCTTTTTCATGTATTTCGTTCGATGAAAAGATACTCTTTCCAGAGAGATCATAAATGCGGATTGATGAAGGTTCATCCAGATCGATGCGGAAGCATCCGGTAGAAGGATTTGGATAAACCCTGAAATAGTCATACTCTGCATTTGTGATGGAAGCGCTAGTGATCTGAAAACGGGCGATCAGGTCCCTGTTTCCGTTTGCCATAAATGAATATGGATTTTCTGAAGCAACAACCGCGTCATCCTCAAACCAACCAAGAAAGTGGTAGTCTTCTTCCGGAATAGCCAAAAGTTCGACAACGCTTGTGTGCTGGTACTCTCCATCGCCTTCAATAGTTCCTGTTCCCGGGGGATCAACAGTAACTCCGATACTCCAGGTTTCAAAAGCAAAATTGGCGGTTAGTAGTCTGTCAGACAATGCATTGAAGGTTAAATAATTGGAGGTTGAAATCACTATTCCATCCTCTGTCCAGTTATCGAATGTATAACCGTAAAACGGAATAGCCAGAAGCTCAACCCCTTCATTGTGGCTATAATCATCCGACCCTTCAACAACTCCTGCATCTTCAGGGTTGATGGCTACCTCAATGGAATAGACCCTGGGTGCAAAGGATGCGATGATTGTATGGCTTTGGGTGACATTAAAAAAAGTGTAATCAAAACTGTCCTCTCCTTCTGCTGCCTCAACAGGAGTATCGTCAACCAGAAGAGATTCAATCAGGAAGCCGGTGTCGGCAACTATCACAAACGACTGGTCATCATTTTCGATCACACTGATTTGTCCTGATGGCTCAATCAAACCATTACCCCCTGCAATGGCCTGGATTGTATGAAGGATCTGGCCACCCGTACCGGTGATCGTGACATGATCAATGCAGACCCCATGTCCCAGACCGGATTCTGCTTCAAAGGCCAGGTAGTAAGTGCCTGTGATGTTGGGTAATGACAGTACGACTTCAGTCCAGTTTGCAATATTTGTATTGTATGTGGCTATCTCTTGCCACGCAGCTGTTGCAGAGGTTTTAAACTTAATTCGCAATATATCCTGAAAATTCCATATCAACCATGTCCTTAACTGGTTGGTGTACCAGAACCGCAGTTCAACTTCGTCATAATTACCAAGGTTCATCTCCGGGGATACAAGTCTTGTTGTGACGCCGGTACTTCCAATGGCCTGCTCTTTAAAATAAAGATTTGAAGTGCCATTGTATGCGTTGGCCGGGTTACTTCCGCCGTTCCCGGTGCCGAAATTCCATTGTGCAGAGCCTGTGACCGGTTCCTGAGCCCAGCATAAAGGGATTCCCTGAAAAGTATCAAAATCCTCAGCGAAAGGAAGTTCGTAAACTTCACACGAAGTGGTTGCAGCAGCAGGTCTGCCTGAAGAATAATGCCAGGATGATGTATATGACCATGCTCTATAGAAATAGGGTGTGGCTGCAAAAAGTTCCTCATGAAGATAGTTAATGCCCGAACCACTGTAAAGAACAAACCCACCACCTGGAATCTGGTCTCCTGCCTGGTAAGATACCAGGGAATCTGGTATACCAAAGGTATTGTCAGATGACCAGGCAATCATTACGTTATGATTCTCAGTATTTTTGACCCATGAAAGTGATATTTCAGTTGCACTGATTGTGGTGGCTGAAAAAGCTGCTGGGTTTGGTATACCTGAAAGATAAGCCTGTGTTTCAATAAGTGCCTGATATGCGTTGATTCTGCCGGTTCCAAGTTGTCCAACATAACCGGGATTCAGTGCATAATGATTATCTGCCGAGACCCTGATTATGTCGGCTACATCACCAGGTGTGAGCTGGCCGTAAGCATGGGAAATAACCAGCGCTGCAACACCGGAGGTATGCGGACAGGCCATAGAGGTTCCCTGATAATAAGCATAACTGCCACCCGTAACCGTGCTCAATACACCGCGTGCATTCACTGAGTTGGTTTCTCCCCCTGGTGCCGAAACGTCAATCCAGGTGCCGTAATTAGAATAGTAAGATCTAACATCCTGGTTATTGGTGGCAGCTACTGCGAAAGCTCCACTGTAAAAAGCCGGATACCATGCTCCGGAAGCATTGCTGTTACCTGCTGCAAATATGGTGATGCCACCACCCAACAATGCATTCCCGCCTCCATTCACATTGAAATAGTCAATGGCATCCAGCACCGATTGCTCATAAACTCCGGCTGAAGTGTAACCCCAGCTGTTCTGTGAAATGGAAGCCCCATTATCAGCCGCCCAGACAGGCGCGAGATGAAAACCTCCGTTTCCGTTTCCGGAAAAAACCTGGCATGACATCAGACGAACACCATCATTATTGCCTGATCCGCCTGCAACACCTGCAACGCCGATACCATTATTATTCACAGCAGCAACAGTCCCTGCAACATGGGTGCCGTGGTTGCCTGGCTGAATGGTATTGCTTCCGGTTACAAAGTTATACCCTGTTCCCGACCACATATTCCCTGAGATATCGGGATGGTTGAATTGTATTCCGTCATCAACAATGGCAACAATCACATCACTATTACCCTTTTCTACATCCCATGCATCAGTCAGCCTGATATCAGATCCCGGAGTTCCGCCTGCCTGGCCTGTATTGTGATAGTGCCATTGACTTGAGAACTGCGGATCATTGGGTGTCCATGAAGGAGACGGATTGTAAGAGGGTACAGTGCCTGTCTCAAACGGGATCATGGTTTCACTTCCAATCAGCATTTTTTTATACGCTGGTTCAGCACAGGCTATTTCATCCAGTACGTTGAGTTGAACAATTAAATTTTTAATATCAGCCGATTCATCCAGCTTTAACCGGTGCCACAAATGAAATCCCCACGCTTTATGCTTTTCCGTAAAAACATTACCGAATGCCGGGTGGGAAAAGAGTTGTGCTGCATCATTGACAACATACCTCTCCAACAGATCATCCAAAGCGGGAATAGAAAACTTAATCACACCAGGTGCAAGTTTAATTGGAGGATGCATTTCCAGATGCGTTGTATAACCCTCATGAAATCTGATAACGACAACTCCTGATTCATAAGCATCAACAGGAACTACAGCCAGGTCAACCGGTGGCCGTTCACCTCTTGTAACTGTGTGTTGATTTGATGAGGTTGCAATCTGGGAGCTTCCGTATGAAGTGAGGCCAATCAAGAGGAGAATTATCAATACCGGATAAGAGGCAAAGCGAGGGAACAATGTGGACAAATTCATAACAAGATTTTAGGTTTATTTGGTTCGACTATTAACAATCTTTCCATTTACTGTGTTCAGGTGACCTCTGCATATACCAATGTAGCATGTTAAATACATACAAATATTTTTACAACCAGTGATACCAATCTTTCATGATCATGTGAACCCTGTCAGGAAATGGAATCCAGCCGGCTAAAATATAAAAATAACTTTACAAACGGAATTTCTGGCTATGAATGCCCTTGTAACAATTATAAGCAAGAACAGGTGTAACCCGTACCGGATTAATTTTTTCAGGTAGGCTGCCTCACAATGTTTGATGGCAGCATCGCAAGCGGATATTGTTCAGAAGGTTTGTTTGAATGAATAATATACTGTGAAGTATGTAAATCAGAGGCTATTCAAATCAGTTAGTCAGAACTATATTTTTCTCTGCGATCAGTTTTCTCAGGTTAATCAATGCATACCGCATCCTGCCAAGCGCAGTGTTGATACTGACATCAGTTACCTCGGCAATATCCTTAAAGCTCATCTCAGCGTAATGCCGCATATAAAGAACCTCTTTTTGCTCGTTGGGAAGAAACTCTATCAGTTTTCTGACATCCCGGTGGATTTGATCGGTGATGATTTTGTCCTCAATGGATTGCTCCATAATATTGAGGGTGTCAAAAATGTTAAAGTCTTCATTTTTGCTATTGTCAATGACGGGCATCCGGTTTGATTTTCTGAAGTGATCGATAATCAGGTTGTGGGCAATCCGCATCACCCATTGCAGGAACTTCCCCTCCTCATTATAAGATCCCGCTCTGATCGTATTGATAACTTTGATGAACGTATCCTGAAAAAGATCATCGGCAAGCGCCTTGTCCTTAACAATCATCAATATGTAAGCGTAAATGCGGTTTTGATGGCGATTGATGAGTTGCTCAAGGCTATTGTGATCGCCGTTCAAATACCTACCTATTAGCTCTTTATCACTGATTACGTGAGCTTTCATAAAGACCTCCTTTTTTTAATATAGGATTAAAGGGTAGATATTTTTCTCTCGATAGGCGTTTTGTTATTTTAGTTTAACAATAATTTAACCAACAACTCATGAATATGTTTGCAAAAGTAGCAGAAATAATTTACTAACGCAAATTTAATTGATAATTTTGGCCGCTTCAATAAAAAAAATGTTCAATACAGACCTTTCGGCATATGATTCCAGGCAATACATCCTCATCAAAGGAGCCAGAACGAACAATCTGAAAAATATTGATCTGGCTATTCCGAAAAATAAACTGGTGTTAATTACCGGCCTTTCAGGGTCAGGTAAATCATCGCTGGCTTTTGATACACTCTTTGCGGATGGACAAAGGAGATATGTTGAGAGCCTGAGCGCTTATGCACGTCAGTTCTTAGGCAGAATGACAAAACCAGATGTTGATTTCATCAAAGGGATTGCACCTGCAATTGCAATTGAGCAGAAAGTGAATACCAGAAATCCCCGGTCGACGGTTGGGACATCCACTGAAATATATGACTATCTCAAATTGCTCTTTGCACGTATTGGGAAGACATACGCTCCCATATCCGGTCGTGTCGTAGAAAGGCATACAGTGACAGGGGTTACAGAGTTTATCCTGAGCCTGGTTCCGGGAACAAATGTATTGATTTGTGTAAAGCTGAATTCATATTCCCGGAAACGAACCATTAAAGATCAATTGTCGGTTTTACTACAGCAGGGTTATAGCCGGGTAGTTTATAAGGGTGAGATATTCCGGATTGATGAAATGCTCAATTGGGAAGATTATGACACGGATGAAATTTATTTGGTCATCGACCGGATAGTTGTTGCAGTAGATGATGAATTGAGTTCAAGGATCGCTGATTCGGTCCAGACTGCTTTTTATGAAGGACTTGGGACCTGTATTATAGAAACTGAATGGGAAGGAAACAGGGAGCAATTTATCTTTTCCAATAAATTTGAAGCCGATGGAATTGTATTTGAAGAACCTTCTGTTAACCTTTTCAGCTTCAATAATCCATATGGCGCATGCAGGAAATGCGAAGGGTTCGGCAGTGTGATTGGGATAGATCCTGATCTTGTGATTCCGAATAAAAACCTTTCTGTCTTCGAAGAGGCTATTGTTTGCTGGAAGGGTGAAAAGATGAGCGAATGGAAAGAACAGCTTGTAAGAAATGCTTATAAATTTGATTTTCCGATACATAAGCCTGTTTTTGAGCTAACACAGCATCAGTATAATTTACTTTGGACCGGGAACAAATATTTTTCCGGTCTGAATGATTTCTTCAGGCATATAGAAGAGCAGTCCTATAAGATTCAGTACCGGGTTATGCTGTCTCGTTACCGAGGCAAAACGCTCTGCCCTGACTGTTCAGGGACCAGGTTGAGGAAGGATGCCCATTATGTGAAAATTGGCGAAAAATCAATATCCGATCTTGTATTGATGCCTGTGACGGATGTAATCACTTTTTTCAGGTCATTAACCCTGACGGAATACGAATCGCGTGTATCATCAAGAATCATGGTTGAGATTGAGAACAGGCTTCAATACCTTAAGAGTGTAGGGCTGGGATATCTGACCCTGAACCGGCTGTCAAACAGTCTCTCTGGAGGAGAATCGCAGCGGATTAACCTTGCAACTTCCCTGGGCAGTAGTCTTGTTGGTTCACTGTATATTCTTGATGAGCCGAGTATCGGATTGCATCCGCGGGATACTCAAATGCTTGTTGGCGTTTTAAAACAGTTGCGGGATGATGGCAATACAGTGATAGTGGTTGAGCATGAAGAGGAGATCATCAGGCAGGCCGATGAGATTATTGACATAGGACCTTTTGCCGGAGTGAATGGTGGGGAATTAATATATCAGGGGAATTTTGAAAAGCTTATCAAATCCGAAGAAGGACTCACAGCAAAATACCTGTCAGGTAAAATGACCATTCCGGTTCCTGCTAAACGCCGTAAATGGAAGGATTATGTTGAGATCACCGATGCCCGTGAAAATAATCTGAAAGGAATTCATGTGAAATTTCCCTTGAATGTATTAACACTTGTGACAGGAGTGAGTGGTTCCGGAAAAACTTCCCTGGTTAAATACATACTCTTTCCCGCACTCCGAAGGTTAAAAGGTGGCTATGGCGATAAAACCGGAAAGTTTGGGAAATTGGAGGGGGACCTTACCCGGTTTTCGCAGGTGGAAATGGTGGATCAGAATCCAATTGGACGCTCGTCGAGATCTAATCCAGCTACATATGTGAAAGCTTATGATGATATCAGAATTTTGTTTTCAAATCAGAAACTGGCACAAGTAAGGGGTTATAAACCAGGTTTTTTTTCGTTCAATGTGGAGGGTGGTCGCTGCGAAGAATGTGAAGGTGAGGGATTTGTGAAGATTGAAATGCAGTTCATGGCTGATATATACCTTAAATGTGAAACCTGTGGTGGCAGAAGGTTTAAGGATGATGTTCTGGATGTCAAATTTAAAGAGAAAGATATCAGTGATGTTCTGAAAATGACAGTTGATCAGGCTATTGGCTTTTTTGACAGCGGGAGCTCAACAGGATACGGCGAAAAAAGAATTATCGAAAAACTCAAACCGCTTCAGGACGTTGGGTTAGGTTATCTTGGTCTGGGACAATCATCCAGCACGCTTTCAGGAGGTGAAGCACAGCGGGTTAAGCTGGCGCTTTTCCTCTCAAAAGGCGTTTCCGAGCTTCCTGCTATATTTATCTTCGATGAGCCTACAACCGGCCTTCATTTTCATGATATTTCCAGTTTGCTCAGAGCTTTTGACGCACTCATTGAAAAAGGACATTCGGTGATCGTTATTGAGCATAATCCGGATGTCATTAAATATGCAGACTGGATTATTGATCTGGGACCCGAAGGAGGTGAGGAGGGTGGCTACCTCGTTTTTGAAGGAATCCCCGAAGACCTCGTCAAATGTACGGGATCATACACGGCTGAATACCTCGCAAAGAAAATTTGCTGATTCTTTTAAAATTTACTTTAACCGGGTTTAATTTTGTAAGTTTGCAACTCAGTCGCAAAAAAAAAATGGAACTTGCTAAAATTCTGGAAAATCACAGGCTTAATAAAACAAGCAGCAGAAAGGATATTCTAAGAGTTTTTCTTACTAACCATGTAGCTCTTTCTGAGAAAGAAATTCAACTGGAGTTAAAGAATAAATATGACCGTGCTACTGTTTACCGGACATTAAATACTTTTTCTGAAACGGGGATTATCCATCTGGTAAGCAATGAAAGTGGATATTCAAGGTATCTTCTCAGGAAACAACCTGAAGAGCACCTTCATTTCAGATGTAATTTATGTGATACTATTACTTGTTTGACCGAAATAGAGATACCCGATTATCATCTTCCCGAAGGGTTCACAAAAACGGGAGCTAATTTTTTGATCACAGGGATTTGTAACAAGTGTAACTAGAATAATAAATCAAGCTGAGTTTAATGAAAATGAATCGCATATTGTTCAATTATCTGATATTAACAACGGCAATTATTGTGGTAGTCAGTGGATGCAGCAGCACCGGAGAGCGTGACACAACGAAAGCCGTTACGGTGACTATCATGCCGCAGAAGTATATGGTTGAGAAAATTGCCGGTGATCTGTTTACCATTCATGTGATGATCCCTCCCGATGCCAACCCCCATCATTTTGATCCTTCACCGCGTCAAATCATGAATCTTGCAAACTCGCAATTATATTTCAAAATCGGATATATCGATTTTGAACTTACCTGGATCAATAAACTGGAAAGTGAATACCCTGCCATACATTTCATCGATACGTCTGAGGGAGTTGAACTGATGGATGATGAAAACTCTGAATGCGGTCATCTGCATGGAAATATTGATCCTCACATATGGAGTTCACCACGAAATATGAAAACTATCGCAGCCAATATGGCAAAAGCTTTCATCTTGCATGATCCGGAAAATCAGAGTATATATATAGATAATCTTAAAATTTTTGAGCAGGAACTCGATTCAATTGACAATTACATCAGTAAAAAACTGGCACAGTTGGAAAATAGAAGTTTTCTGATTTACCATCCTGCCCTCACCTACTTTGCAAAGGATTTTGGACTGGAACAGATTGCGATTGAAAATGAGGGAAAAGAGTCCTCAGTCCGGCATTTCCGTTCAATTGTCAGTATGGCCAAAGACAAGAACATCAGGACTATTTTTGTGCAACAACAATTCAATAGTGATGAAGCCCGGACACTTGAAAAGGAGATCCATGGAAAAATTATCAT
>JBLRXC010000090.1:0-12542 GCA_047920975.1 Bacteroidales bacterium
ATCGCAAATAACAATTTCTTTAGAAGGAACAATCTGGTGTCAGGTCGAGGATACCATGGGTTGTATTGGAGTTGATTCGTTGTTTCTGACCATCATTTTTCCACCGGCTTTATCATTGGGTGAAGATATAATTATATGTGAGGGTGATTCATTGTGGTTAGAACCGCAACCATGGGATGATTCCGTTGCATATAAATGGTTTGATGGTTCCGATGATTCTGTAAAGTTGATTCAGGATGAAGGATATTATTGGGTATCCGCCTCAAATAAATGCGGATCAGTATCTGATACAGTATTTGTTTCATTTATAGAATTACCATATGTCAATCTTGGTAACGATACTTTAATTGCTTTGAATAGTGAAATAATACTGGATGCAGGGAACGGGTTCTTAAGTTACCATTGGAGTGATAATTCATATTCTCAAACACTACGTATTAATGAGGGCGGACAATTTTGGGTAACTGTTTTTGACGGCAATTGCTACAATACAGATACAATTAGCATCGAATCAGTTTTATGTGAATTTTCAATTCCTATTGTTTTTACACCCAATATGGATGGACACAATGATTTCTTCTTTGCAGAAACCTCAAAGGATATTCAGGATTTTAGGTTGGATGTATTTAATAAATGGGGTGAAATCATATGGAAAACAGACAATAAAGATGATCAATGGGATGGAAAATATAATGGAAAAGGGGCATCGACAGGAACTTACTTTTGGACAGTGAGGTATAAATGTTTCAACTATCCTGTTGAATTTATCAAAAAAGGAAGTGTAACACTTCTTAGATAGGAATCTCCAAAAATCTCAGGCAACATAGACCCAATGAATACTTCATTTGTAAATTATTATCATTGCATTTAATTTTTGTGATCATTAAATATACCGGATGCATAAAATCCTTTTTATAACGCTTGTGGATGCTTCGTTTGTGAGGCTCGACAAAGAAATCCTAAGGGAAGAATACGATATTACCACATTTCAATTCCGCTATAGAAAAGGCTGGAGAGTAATCACCGAATTAATCCGTGAATTATTTTTCGTTTTCTATAAAATTTGGTCAATTGACGTTGTTTATATCTGGTTTGCTGATTTTCATGCAGTCATACCATCACTGGTCGGCCATCTTTTGGGTAAAAAAGTAGTCATTGTAGTGGGGGGTTATGATGCTGCCAACCGAAAAGACCTAAATTACGGGGTCAAAACCAAATTTATTGGAAGGATATCCGCTCTGGTTTCTCTAAAAATGGCTACTCATCTTCTCCCGGTTACTCAATTCACGATGGAGGATCTTATTGCCAATTTTGGGGAAAAATTAAGAACCAAATGCAGGATAATTTATAATAGTTACAATCAAAAATTTCATTGTGAACATGCGGTTGAACGTTCAAACACAGTCGTAACAGTTTGTCTGGCACATTCTGAGATAACAGTGATCAGAAAAGGAGTTGATTTCTTCGTCGCTTTAGCACATGAAATGCCGGATATAACATTTATGATCATTGGGCTAACCTCGTCAGCACTGAGTTATGTTCATGACATGCGCTCAGCTAATGTTCAACTGATCGGAAAAATTCCACAGGAAAAACTCATTGAGATTCTCTGTTCCTCCAGGGTGATTTGCCAGTTCTCACGATATGAGGCATTCGGTGTTGCGCTGCTTGAAGGAATTGCCGCAGGTTGTTTCCCTGTAGGGTTTGACTATGGAGGAACAAGTGAGATACTTAAAGCCGGGCAAGGTCTGCTGATTGATGAACTGTCTGTGGAAAAGGGAATAACATCGATCAAACAGGCTTTAAATGAACCTGCTGATGCAGTAAAGCCAATCCAGAATTCCATATCAAAAAGATTCTCAATTGATGTCAGGCAAAAAGCCCTCGTATCCTTCATCAGCGAAATCCTTGACCGGTAGACGGTAATGCTTTAAAGTCATGACTTTACCCTGCCCTTCCAGCTCATGATCAATCCTTTGATCTCATTCCTGTAGAGCAGGAACAGACTGAAGAGAATGGCCAGCACTACCAATGCCGAGGTATGAAAAGGATCAAGGTTCCATTTGATTTTGAGTATTTCTGCCATTGCAGTCAGCAGTATGATGAACAAAGGAAAATAGAGCAACTTGTTCAGGTTCCAGTTGATGGGAGCTACCTTGCGCTGAATCAGATATATACCGATGGTTTGTACCGTGAGGGAGATAAGTAGCGCTGTGATCGCTCCATGTGCCTGCCAAAGGGGTACCAGGAAATAAAGCAGCGTCAGGTTTACTGCCAAAACAACAAGGTTCAGATAGAGGAACAGTTTTGTCTTTTTCTGGTAATAGACCGGCATCGAAAAAATATTGTATTGCGTTCGTAGTATATACTGGATAAAGACGATGGAAATAAATCCGGCTGCTAACCTGAGTTCGGTCTTGAAAATAAGACAGTAAGCCATGGCCGGCAAAATGGCTGCAGCGATCAGCAGTTGGGTTTGTGCCATCATCAGATGCGACAGCCGCTTAATATGCTCCAGGTTCTCCTGCACCCCTGCCTTCATCATCCTGAAGATCTCCGGCTGAAAAGCTCCCTGCATTCCCTGGATGATAATCTCAATTCCTTTTCCAAGGAGCAGTGCCTGGCTGTAAATTCCAAGTACATCCGGGGAACTCTCAAGGAAATAGCGGTCGGCAAAACTAATACCCCACGCGAGGATGGAGTACTCAAACAACGGAAAAGCAAAGCGGTTGGCAGGACGCAGGAACTTTAAATCAAGGTGAAACCCTGACTTATGGTATACATAAAAGAGGATGATCACAGAGATCAGCCCGCTTCCAACAGCGCTCCCATAAAGGTAGCCGATAAAACTCATATCGAAATAGAGCACCCCCACCAATTGAAACACTGAGCGCAACAGTCCCAGCAAAAATCCGAGGGTAAGATACCTCCTCACCCTTTTCTCATTCCTGTAGAGAGCGAATGCAGTGGTGTTGATGGCCCGGAAGAGACCTACGAGCAATGCTATAAATCCATATTCCGAAAAATCCTGCAGCTCCGGTTGTGTAAACACCCTGCCCAGGTACGACCGGGCAGCAAATGCCACCGCAAATATCACGACTCCCCGCACCAAAATAGAGGTAAACACCCCTGATATGAGCTTATTGAGACTGCGCGGACTTTCATTGTGGTCGTAATAAAATCGTGAAATGGCATTGTTCATGGCAAAGGTCACCAAAATGAATGCCAGTGAAGTGATCACTTCAGTTATCTCAATCTGCGAAAAATCAGCCGGCTGCAGCTTACCGTCGCCTTCAATGAAGGGTCTGACAAAGAGGTTCAGAAAGGGAGGCAGTGCAGCGACTGCCGTATAGATAAAGGAGAGTCTGAAAAATTCCCTGTTGTTGAATTTCATGCTGAGGGCAATGATGAGTCATTATGACCCAGCAATAATAATCAAATTATCAATTCACTGCAGGATGCAGGTTGCTTTATGCAAAACTGACGGTTTACTTCATGATCACCAGCTTCTCAACAATTTGCTGGCTGCCGGCCTGAAGCATCACCAGGTATATACCCTGTTGCAGCCTGGAGATATCAATCTGTTGCCTGTGCACTCCCTGCGTAAATTCAACCGACTGAACCTCCCGGATTAACTTACCGGAAAAATCATATATACTTGTGATAACATGACCTGGAGAAAGCAATTCATATTCAATCCATACATGATTGGCTGCAGGGTTGGGAAACAGCTTCAAATTTTCAAGCGGAGCATCAACTTCGGGAACAAATGGTGTGATCACCTGCCCGCCACCGATGGTGGTCAGTAAAATAGCTGGTCCCGACCCAACCACATAACCTTTGAGATCATCATGAAAAAACATGCCACGAAGATTGTTGGAGGTTCGTGAATGCTGCGGCAACCATGAATTTCCGCCATCAGTACTTTTTAGGATCACACCCCCTTCACCGGCTATGTATCCAGTTTGAGGGGTTGGGAAAAATATTTCATTGAGCGGGGTGGTTATTCCTGAGGGGACAGGGGTGACTTGATAAACATTATCCACCAATTTTATCTTGATTATTCTGCCATTGTAACCAACTGCAAAACCAAGTGTGTCCGTTGGAAAACAGACATCATAAAGCGCCTGGCTTACCCCTGAAGGGATGCTATTGATAAGGTTGCCATTGTTCCTGATCCTGATGATCGTTCCCTGATCTCCCACCGCATAACCTCCCTGCACGGAGCTTTTATAAAAGAGGGCATAAAGATTCTTTGTGGTCCCGGATGATAATGACTGCCAGATTGTATCACCGGAAACCGTTTTGATTAAGGTTCCCTGCGCTCCCACTGCAAATCCCAGCTGAGGAGACAGAGCCCGGATTGAGTATAAGTGCCTGGTTACCCCTGTGGTAAGAGGCATCCAACTTTGTCCTCCGTCGTTAGTGCGATAAAGGCTGCCATTGTTTCCTGAGATATAGCCATACTGACTGTTCAGAAAAAACAGGTCATGCAGGAAGCGTTTGATGGTATCCACCACAACCGGTTCCCAGTTCTCACCATCTTCGGTGCGCAAAATCAACGGCGAATTGTTAAAAAGGTGACCACCGACAGCAAATCCTTTTGTGGAACTCACGAACTGAATTCCGCTGAGCGATTCGCTACTTCCTCCGGAAACATTTTGAAGCGTATCACAGGCTACTGTTTTGATAATGACACCATTATGACCTGCCATGATAACCGTGTCGCAGAGATCCCCATCAACGGGATGCAGCAGTTGTATGGCATTGAGCGAAAGAGAAGTCCGTGAATTTTTGATGCCCCAGCTCGCACCGCCGTTGGTTGTTTCCAGGAGACTGCCTGATGCTCCTGCAACAAAACCATTGTTCTCATCAAAAAAGTGAACCGCAAAGAGATTATTTCCTACCGTAGGGTGGGATATATTGCTCCATGACTGGCCACCATTGGCTGTTCGAAGGATAGTGCCGCTATTGCCAACGATGAATGCAACATCATTTGAAGCATAACAGACAGCGTTCAGGGGTGATCCAAACTGTGTGACAACCTGTTCCCATGTTTGACCGCCATTGCCGGTGCGCATGATCAATCCGCTATCGCCAACAATTAAACCGTTCTGGGCATCTGAAAAAGCGATGCCATACAATGTCATCACAGTACCTGAACTTATCTGTGACCAACTACCCCCTGATTTCATGAGGATAAGCCCCTGGTAACCTACAGCATACACAGTAAATTCATCACTCTGGGCAACACCGAATAAATTATAGAAAGAGCCTGAGGGTTCATTCACCCATTGACCCTGGTCACTCAGTCGAAGAATAGCTCCCGAATTACCAACCGCATATCCGCTTGTTTCAGAGAAAATATGAAGGGCATTGAGGTGATGCGGAGTGACTGAATCCATCAGCTCCCAATTCACTCCCCTGTTACTGGTCTTTAATACAGAGCCATGATTGGCTACGGCATATCCAAGACCACCTTCTCCCGGAAAAGCAAGGCTGTTTATATTATTACCCTGCGGAACAGGATATTGCCATGACCATTGTGCTTTACCTCCTAAACTGATCAACAGAATGGTTAAAAAGATGATAAGCGCCTGGAAATTTTTCATAATGTGCAATCAAATCTAAAACTCTAAAAATTTACAAGGTTGTTTTTTTGTTGACATCCTGGCACATATCTTTTTAACGAGTGAGAACTCAAAGCCTCCCTGGTAATTGGATGCCATCCTTTGTTTGGAAACATTCACATCATAGGTAAAAAGAAGTGTAAACCTGTTGTACTCAACACCCAGGGCAGGTATGATATCCCTGCCAACCCGGGTCCAGAGACCACCATGCAGTTTCAATTCAATGGCACTGTAAACGAGATTGGCACCTACAACCGTCTCATCCACTCCGTTTTGGGTGATGTAATAAATTTCCGGTTTAATTAGGAAGTAATCTGACAGGATGCGCTGCATGGTGAAATGGCCAATATATTTCCGTGAGATCCTGTTGTTGTTGGTTCCGAAAAAGGTCTCTTCCGGTTCGGTAATATGGCTGATGCTCGCCCCAACCTCATACATCCATCTCTCGTCAACAACATGGTGAACCATCAATCCCAGGTTGAAGTCGGGATAAAAAATAGAGGTGTTCTGCATGTTGGTTATATCCTGCGAAGGAAACCCAAGGTTAAACTGAAGCAATTGCGGATCCCACTGGTCGCTGAAGATAAGCTTGTTGGCATTGACGCTCCTGTTCGTGTAGCCCAATCCCACACCAAGGCTTCCATAGAGTGAATTATCGGCATTGAAACCTTGCGTATATGCAGCAAACAGCATTCCCTGCACCTTTTTCAGGTCTCCGTATCCGGCATTATCATGATACAGGTGGGCACCCAAACCAATCCAACCACGGTTTCGTAGAAAGCCGGGATTAAACCGCGTATCTCCCCACGCGGTATAGGTTTCAAAAGGAACGGTAAAACTTGCGGCCTGCTGCCGGTAATTTACCGCTGCGCGGTATTCACACTCATGGTTCCCGGTAAATGCCGGATTGACATACAGGGGGGTGGAATACATCTGTGAATAGTGTATATCCTGACCATATAACGCTACCGCTGCTAAGCAAGCGATGACAAGTAACTGGAGTCTCATTGAATTTTTCTCTCTTTTTTCGTATTATCTCAGAAGGGTCACTGTACCGGTCTCTTCTACAACATCACCATCCTGGAAAACAACCCTTATGTGATAGGTGTACGCCTCCATCTCCTGTTTTACACCATTGAAGGTGCCATCCCATCCAATGGAGGAGTCGCGTGTTTCAAACACCAGTTGCCCGAATCGGTTATAAATCCTGAAAATCATGTCAGAAAAACCACTTCCCAATACCTTTAATTCGTCGTTGACACCATCACCATTGGGGGAGAAGGCTGTTGGAACTCCTACCCGGTTAGGCGGATGCATGGCGACTACTTTAAATCCTTCAGCCGAACAACCATTGAGTTCAACATAAACACTGTACTCCACCGGATCTTCCATACCCGGAACGGTTATCTGCTGACTTGTCGGATTCTCTATATAGACCTCGGGATAAGATGACCATGCAAAAGAATCGCCTTCTCCTGCATCCAGTGTAATGCTTTCCCCGAATTTCAGCGTAATGTCGGGTCCCAAAGTAGATTCTGGTTTAGGTAAAGGTCGTACTTCAATTGTTTTGGAGTCGGTATCCTCTCCGCAAACATTAGACATTTTCAGGTTATAGGTACCTCCCTGAACAACCATATAGCTTGACTGGTTGGTTTGCTGGTTGTTCCAGGTGTAGTTAAAATTACCTTCCGGTGCGAACAACCAGATCGTATCACCTTCACACAGGAAATCATCTCCAGTGATAACAGCCTCCGGTATCGGGTAGGCATCAATGTACACCGAATCAGCAGAAGGACAACCATAGAAGTAATTGACATCTATAGTATACCAGCCACCTTCCTCAACAGTAATCGTATTGGTTCCGTACTCACCGTTGCTCCAGGTGTAGAAATCAAATCCGGTCTGTGCATTGAGCGTGATGGTTTCGCCTTCACAAAGCGTCAGTGTATCGGCCAGGCCCAGGTCAACAACAGAGCCAATCTGTACGAATACAGTATCAGATCCCTGACAACCATAAGCGTTGGTCACTGTGACGTAATAGGTACCACCTTGTGAGACAGTGTAAAATGGATTCACCGAATTGTCCTGCCACTTGTAGGCAATGTAATTGGGTCCGGGATTGAGCAAGGCTGATTCACCGTAACAGAGGCTGAGGTCAGGCCCCAGATTTGGATTAGCGGCCGGCCAGTGACTTATCTTGATGGAACCCTCGGCCTCTCCACAGGTACTTGTGACATATAGTGTATAAGTTCCCGGTTCAGTCACCGTAATACTTTGTGTTGTTGCACCATTTGACCACAAATATGTATCGTAAATTCCTGTTGGTGCAAGAACAATGGCTGTTCCGGCACAAACTGTTGTGTCGTTACCCAATTCAACGCCAAGGTTAGGATCATCCACAAAAAGATATGCCGAGTCGGCTTTTGTACAACCATTTAAGGTCACCTCCACCTTGTAATAACCTGTTTCGGAGGCAGTATAACTCTGACCTGTAGATCCATCCTGCCATTTATAAGAATCAAATCCATCCGGTGCCGTAAAGACGACAGACTCACCGACACAAATACTTGTTGTATCCTGTCCTATATCAATATCAATCACTGTCTGGAAAACATATACTGAGTCACTGTTCAGACAGCCTCCTGCTCCGGCTATGGTCACGAAATAGAACCCCGGCTCCGTCACTGTATGATACTGCCCACCAGATCCATCCTGCCAGAAATATCCAAGAATTCCATTTGGGCCGGCATCCAGAATGAGTGTATCGCCCTCACATATATAAACAGAGTCAGGCCCTAAATCTACTTCCGGGGTCGGAAAGACGATGACCTGTATTGAATCCGTGATTGTATCCAGACACATGTCAATCGCTTGAAAATAGTACGTTGTTGTTGTATCCGGTGTCACTAAAATAGTATCGTTGGTGAATTCAAGTCCTTCCCATTCAAAAGTATAGGGAGGTATTCCATTAAAGACCTGAACATGAAGCTGGGTTACCAACCCTTCACAAATTGCCGTGTTTGGACTGGGCACCGTAACCATATCGATGTAATCGGAAATGATGAATGTAATTGTATCATACCGTACAATACAACCGAGAATATTCTCTATGATCAGGATAATGGTTTCGTCCCCTTCTATGAAGCCGTCCTTAAGTGGCACTACGTTCACAATAGCCGTATCCTGACCTTCTTCAAAGGTGACACAGTTATCAATACATTCATAATCTATACAATTTGTTGCGGTTCCCTGTATATCAAAACAGATGGTTACAGGAGCATAGCTTGCATCGGGCAATGTAAAGATAACCTCTGCCCATACGCAGCCCTCAATCATGGTCTCGGATACGCCTGCAGGATATGGCTCGAGCTCAACGTCAATTTTCGGGCTTTCAAAACTGTTCTCTTCAATAAAAACACCGGAGTCATATATACCGTCGCCGGCATCGGCCACACCGATTTTAATACTGTAAGTCTCGCAGGGTATAACCAAAACCCAGGCGATCAGCACCACGGTTTTGCCATCGTACTGGAGGGTAAGCCCCCCCGTATTGTCGTTGTAATAGGCACAGTTCATGCATGGGCCATTTGGAATATTACCGGTTGCAGCATACCCGTTGTTCACATTATTAATGGCCACACTGGTATTGGTTGTTCCGGGGATGATGGCAATGTTCTTATTGGTGTAGTTTCCGCCCATGGGATTGGGCCCGGAGACAAAATAGCCAAACACGTCATTGTAGGATGATCCCACCCATTCATTGTATTCCTCAGAACCAAAAACGTACCTGAACCTCATGGTATCCGACTCCGGCACAAAGTCAAAGGATAGCACGGCTGCATCATAAGTCGCTGTGGTTGTAATGGATGTCAGCAAAGGATGGCCGGGTGTACCGTTATTGGTACCGGCGCTTCCTGTGGAATTGGGTCCCGGAATATTAAACCCTGAACCGGATGTAAGAAAAATGCCGCTGGATATTCCCAGATTTGTTGTTTGACCGTTCGTGAAAATACCCCTTGAGTTATTGGCGCCCTGGAAAGAGACATTGTCGAAAGTAATACCTTCTCCGACAATGTTTTCAACCATCATGACAGGAGTCACTGCAGGACCCGGCATAATGTTGATCTGTCCGTTAACCGTTTCCTGGACGGAAAGAAGAAATGCCAGGCAGATAACAGAAAATGTAAAAGAGAAAAATTTTTTCATGGTGTTTTATTTTCGTAGATAATATTCATATAATAATATAACATTCAGTAACTCATTTAGTTTCACAAGCCAATGTTCTTTTAAATGACAGAAGAACACATCAAAAGGTTGCCTTTAACCATTCTTGAACTACCGGTGAATTTCCGGCTGACCAACAGCACTCAACCTCCATTTCACCCTGCAAATATACACCTAATTATAAACATAAAAAATTCCAGTCACCAGTCCCGGAATTAGTTTCCGGTGCCAACAACCATCAGACTTCCCTTAAATGTCTTCGATTCACTGTTCGGACCAAAAGAGACATCAAGTATCCAGAAATAAGTTCCTTCCGCAACCAGTCTGCCATTGTGTTTGCCATCCCAGCCGGAGACAAAATCACTGGACTCCCAGAGCTTCTCTCCCCAACGGTTGAACACCATCATCTTATGCTGTTTGATTCCACTCCAACCTTCGCCGGGCCTGAACCTGTCGTTATAACCATCACCGTTTGGTGTGATTACAATGGGTATTTCCACATCAAATATCTCGATGATGACGTTGTCGGAATTTTTACAGTACCCGTCGAAAACCTCTACCCAAACCGAGTCTATTTTATTGATATCTTCATAGTTAAGAATGTAAAACTGCCCGTTAATGCTCGGGTCACCTTTCCACATATAGCTCTCAAAAGTGCCGGCATCCAGGGTGATACTTTCACCGGGGAACAGCACCTGATCCTGACCAAGGTTTACAACTGGTAATGGATGCACTTCAATGGACTGATTGGGTGTTACCTTGCATTTGTTAACGGTATCAGTAACCGTAACAAAAATACCGCCGGTATAATCCTCTATTGCCACAATGGCAGGTTCTGTTTCGCCATTGAACCAGGTATAACCGTAGTGGCCACCCTCCGGTTGCACAAACACTTCTATCGGATCGCCTTCACAGAAAGGTCCTTCAGCGATATACGCTGTGGGCGGCAGATCACCCTCCAGATTGATATAATCATCTACATAACATCCCTCAAAATAGACAACCCTTATATAGTATTGTCCCGGTTCGGTAACAACGTAATTTGTCCCGCCGGGAAACTGTGATCCTCCCCAGAAATATTGAGTGGACGGATCCCCGTTGAAGTCATCGGCTTTGATGACGAATTCATCACCAAGGCAGAACCGCTCGGTTCGTCCGTTAAATCCGGGAATATAACCAAGAGCATTGTCAAAGACCCATCCCGGCGGCGGGTTATTCGGATTGGGCAGCGGTGAACTGTTGGCGCCGGCGTAAAAAGTCAGGTTCTCACTCTGGGCACCGACACTGAAAATATTCAGGAAGTCAGCCGACACATCGAAAGCGCCATTATCCATCCGAAGGTATGCCAGCTTGGGTAATCCCAGTGAAATCAGACTGATGTTGCTGCATGGATTCCCCCTCACATAAAGCGAGTCGTTGATCACCTGCACAGTATCTGCCTGAAAATAGAACTTGTTCCCCTGGTTTGAAAAATCACCGGATCCCGGATACAACACAAGGGTATCAAACGTATTCTTTCCCGTAAACACCCCATCTGAATTGAATACACAATAATTGAAGAAATTGCTTCCGTTGATGAGGCCATATTTATTGACAATCCCCCTGCCTACCGTATGGTTATTGTTCACTGATCCATAAAGTTGATCAATGATAACCACGTTGGTGGTGGATGTCTGGAACATACCGCAATTAATCCCCTGCATCCATACGGTATCGGCAATAAAATTTCCGGTAATCATACAAATATCACCGTTCAGTTCAACCACATTGTATTCAACAATGTTGTTGAAGTTGGCAATACTGTCGCCCAGCCCTTCCGAAATCACATTGTGATACTTCAGGTAATCACCATATTCTGTTATGAAACCATAAGAATTTGAAATGTTGATGATATTTGAATTGTCAGCCGTCAGGGTGAAATCATCTCCATCCACCCACCAGGTCCGTTCGAGTTCATGCAGAAGCTTTTGATAGGTCTCAAGTGTGATGGTGGAATTGTCGATTTCAAGCTCCCTTTGGTTCTTGAATACCGAAAAATAGCCGCCTGTGTGAATATTTTTACCATTGGTGTTGAACTTCCCGTGTTCATGAAAAATGGCCCTGGAAATCTCATTTTCGGAATCTGTAAAAAGCGTGAGGTCATCAGCAAGCACTATCTCATCATCAATGCCCTGAAGCAGGATATGATTCAGAATGGTGTGCCCAAAAGTTGTGAGTGTGTCAGCTACATAGCCGGGCTCACTGTATTGGTCGAAGATCAACAATCCCTTGTAGTCATAAATCATCCCGGGGTTAAGCATCATGGATCCAAAAACATTGAGATATGGAGGTGGAAATCTATCCTCTGAATAAAACATCGGATTGAACAGGTCCGGGTCATGAATCCAGTACATGTTTTTGCAAACCGCATTTTCTAATGAATCTATCGTAACTTTATCATTTGGTGTAAGGAAGGAGTTGTTATCAAAAACTACTGAAACACGTTCACTGGGGATACATTGATCTAATATGGGGTCGCCGCCGCTCTGGTCAGACCAGTGCCACCATTCACTCCAGTCGCCGGATCCTCCGACCCAATAATAGATTTCGCCTATCGTTCCCTGCAGGTCGAAATTGATGTTGGTATTGTTGCCAAGGTCAACCGTATTGTTTGCAGTGTATACGTTACTGCCGTAGGGCAACATCCGG
>JBLRXC010000091.1:0-12504 GCA_047920975.1 Bacteroidales bacterium
GAGTTTGTTTCACGTTCCTCGGAGATTTTCGAGACTCAGCCTCCAGAAGTAACTTTAGAGCAGGAACAGGAAAAGCTTCATGCCATGATCGGGAAGCTGCAAGTAGAGAATGAGTGGCTAAAAAAAATTTCAAAAAGGGCCGGACTATGAAAGAGCTACAGAGTTATGTCACAGAAAATGAGAAGATAAGCATTCGCCATCAATGCGAATTGATAGAGATCAGTCGCAGCACTGTGTATTACGAACCAGTTGGCGAGAGCGAAGAAAACCTTAAAATTATGCGCATGATGGACGAGAATTTGTAAGAAGTTTAATAAAATTAATAACAGTAAAAAATTAACCTATGCTTTCAAAACTCCGGTAAGAGAATTTTTCATATTATTGATTACAATGATATCAAAAGCAGTAATGATATCAGTTGCTCCGCAGTTTACTTTAACAGGTTAGCAACATTCTGAAATTTAGTTGATTGAAGTCAATACCTGCAAGTTTTAATGTTAATCCCTTTTTTCAAAATAATCCGGTAATTTTGTGACTTATTTCACGACATGTCCTGGTTCTTAAAATATATGCCGCCCAAATTCAGATTGTTCCTGCCTATTTTACTGGGGATCGTGATCTCCATTTCATTGATAACACTCTATTCTGTCCAAAAGCTGAAAAACAACCTCTACTTTTCTTTGGAGAGAAATCTTGCTGGTCAGGTTCAGTCCATCGAAAAAATGTTTGAACGCGAGCGCGATCTAAGGCTGGACAAAGTAAAAACAGATCTTAAAGTGGCCAGACGGCTTTTCTATGATGCACAATTGGAAATATTAAACCGGGAGGTATTGCTGGAAATCAGAAACCAGTCTTCGGGTGTCACCTTCGAAACCAAACTCAACTGGTGGATGCATGATGGCAGGGAACTGTTGACCGACCATACTTTTGTGGATGATGTGAAGGCTCTGGTGGGAGGGACGGCTACGGTATTTCAGAAGTCCGACAGCGGATATGTCAGAATTTCAACCAATGTGCTGACTTCGGACAGCCTGCGCGCCGTGAGAACTTTTATACCAAACGATTCGCCTGTGGTACAGGCTGTTGAGAGAGGAGAGGTGTACATTGGCCGCGCATTTGTTGTCAACGCCTGGTATATTACCGCCTATGAACCTATTTTGAAAGATGATGCTGTCGTTGGAATGTTATATGTCGGGGATAAGGAGAAGGATCTTCCGGAATTGCGAAAGAAAATAACAGCTTTGCAGATAGGAAAAAGTGGTTTTCCATTTGTGATGGATGAATCGGGAACATTCATCATTCATCCTTTTGCAGGAGGGGAGAACTGGTCAGACGAACCGGCTATCCGGCAAATGCTTAAAAAGAAGACCGGAACGGGAAAATACCGGTTGACGAGGGATAAAATCCAAAAACTGGTTTATTGGGAATATTTTGAGGATTTCAGGCTGATTATAGCAGCATCTGTGCCCCTCAGAGAGGAAACCGGTGCAATGGTGCAGAAAATAATAGTCAATGCTGTGATTATAGGATTGGTCATTATACTGGCGTTATCATCCCTTATTTTTTTCATCACCACTGAGAATGTCAGAAAATTTCTCACCCAGTTGGAGGTATCGTCAAGGCAATTGAAAAAGACTGAGCAGGCACTTGAACAATCAGAACGCCATTTTCAGACACTTTTTAACAACAGTTCTGATGATATTTTTGTCATTGACTTTGAGGGGAATTTCATTGAAGTGAACCAGATGGCTTGTGATAACCTGGGTTATAAGCATGAAGAATTTCTAAGGATGAATGCCCGCGAGATCAAGCCGGATGCATTGAAAAATGAGGTCGCAAAAAATATATCCTTGATCCTGAAATTTGGTCAGCACCGGTATGAATCGGAGAACCAGGCGCGTGATGGCCGGATAATCCCGGTTGAGATGAAAAGCAGGGTGATTGATTTCAGGGGAGAAAAAGCAATTCTAACCATTGCCCGGGATATTTCGGAACGTAAGGAGATAGAGGACAGGATTCTTTCAACCATCATCCGGACTGAGGAAAATGAAAGGAAAAGGTTTGCTGCAGACCTCCATGACGACCTGGCACCCATCCTCTCAACCGTGAAACTCTATACAGACCTGCTTAAAAAGAAAAATTACCGCAAGATCAATGAGGAAGAAGCCATTCAGAACATCGAGGAGTTGTTGGATATGGCGATTCAATCAACCCGCACGATTTCACGGAATATCCGCCCCAACATTCTTCAGGATTTTGGTCTTGCTGCTGCAGTGAATGATTTTTGCGCATTCATCAATAAGACGGAATCGATCAGCCTGGAGGTCAATACAAGTCAATACAAAATTGAGCAAAGAGGCATAGAAGAATCAATCCTTTATCAGGCAGTGAAAGAATTGATCAACAACACCCTTAAACATGCTTCAGCCAGAAATGTTAAGATTGAATTGAAAAGTTTTGATAACCAGATCATCCTTTACTACCGGGATGATGGAGACGGATTTGACCTGCAGGCTGCCATGAAACAAAACACAGGCTTGGGTTTGAACAACATCATCAATAAGATCCGCTCTGTGAAGGGAACCGTTGATATCAATACCAGACCTGGTACAGGAATGTTCCTGGTTGCTTCAATCAGACTAAAACCGGTATCCCCTGTAAATCAGGAGCAGCAATAAGGTGAATCACTGCTGACCTGAAAAATTGAAACTGCAATTGCACGCATCAATTGCAATTGCAGTTTCAATCAAGGAATTAGAAATTTACTTTTGCTGCCAGATTGATGATGTTGGCTGTAAAGTCTGTTGTTATGGCATTATCATTTTCCAGTTTGGTGACCTCTACTGTCTTAATGTTCTGAAACTCCAGCGCTACAGAGAACCCATGCCTGATGGGAAATATCAGATCGCCATAGATGGTTGAGTTGCTTTCAATGGCGCCGACTGTGAGTTTTGAGGTTGTGTTGTTATCCATGCCATATCCGATCACCACCTGCAACCAATCCCTGACATTTGACTGGGCATTGAACCAGAACCCTGTACTTGACTTGTCCACAACGTTCACAACTTTCGTATCATCTGCGATACTCCAGGTATAATTGCCGGCTGCACTGAAAAGATTGGCATTGTTGAGGTTGTTTCCAATGTTGAACTCCCCGTGCAGGTTGAAATATTTGTGGAAAGGCAGCGTCACGTCAACACAAAATCCGGAAGTCGAAACATTCAGATCTGATGTAAGGGTGTCGATTAGAATAGTTCCGTTTTCAATAGTACCTTTTTTTTCGACAAAACTCGCATTTACAAATGACAGACCTACCGTATATTTCTTGTTGATTTTTCCGGAAAGACGACCCTGGAACATAGGTGACACCGATAGGTTATCCTTTCCAAGTCCGGTCTCTTCACGGGCAGCTTCTCCTGCTGATACCTGGATCATCGGTGCGATCATGTCATGGTCAATTTTATAGGACAGGAGGAATTGTGGCCTGCGAAACCCTTTGTTGCCGGCAAACCACATATTGCCATTTGTGTTGTTTGTATTGGCATTGAGTGGTGAAAAAATATCCCACTGTTGCCCGACGCGCGCTTCGAAACCGCCCTTCAGAATAGATACGTAAGCCTGACGGATGCGCGGTTTCACATTGGCATCAAAAGCACCGCCGTAGAAATCCAGCTCAATAACACCACCGGCTTTAACCTCTTCTCCTATGGAGCCTTTCAGTCCAAAGCGGGTATGTTGGGCGGTAAACCCAAGTGCAGACGTTTCAATCCCGCTGGCAAACTGTGGGGAAGAAATATACCCGTTGGCTTTGTTGCCCCAGGAATAAACCCCGTCAGAGGCATATATCATTTCGCCTTTGATGAATCCATAGGGTGTCAGCTCTAACTTTTTGTTCTCCTCCTGTCCAAATGAATTTGGCATGAAGCAAACCATGCCCAGAACCCAAAATAGAATACTCTTCTTTGTCATAATGCATTTAATTTAAATTGTGATTTGATCTGTTATTTAACTAAAAAAGATTGAACCGTTTATTTATACCTAAAAATTCAGGTGCTTGATTAAAAACTGATCAACAGCCATTATTTGCTTTTGAAAAATGCCTGAACTAACCCATTTGACAATCATTTTCCGGATGGACCCGGCATGAGCAGGTGCAGAACCTAATTCACGATACTTCACGGAAGCACTGTTTGTTTTCCCGGGTCTTTATAAATTTAAGGTAATCATCCTTACGGTTGAGGTTTTCATACCAGTTGCTGTGTTCAAAATCAAAAAAGCGGACTTTCGCATCATTGAGCAGTTCAATAATCCTCCTGCCCTGATTTTTTAATATGATTTCGGCTGCAGGGATGATGCTTTTTTTATAAAGTGCATACAGAGGTTCATAATTGTTATCACCCGAAACAGGCATAACAATTTCGGCATCCTTTGCAACCTGTATCATATCAAGGATCAGTTTTGTGTTCATCACCGGGATATCACAGGCGGTGATAAAATTTACTTCACTGGAAGATGCTTTCAGGCATGATAAGATCCCCATCAGCGGACCTTTGTCTTTTTCAATATCCTGAATGATGCGGAGGTTAAGGAATTTGTATTTGCCGGGATCGTTTGAACCAATGATGATTTCATCGAAATGGCCCTGAAGCTGATCAACGATGTGCGCAATCAGGGGCTGGCCGTCAACCGGCAGCAAGCTTTTGTCATCGCCGCCCATTCTGATACTCTTTCCTCCGGCGAGGATGATTGCGGTTGCTTTTTCGCGCATGATCCAGGTTTGGTCTTTAATATGCACCCTGTCGGGTGTGAAATCCCATGCCATCTTATTGAATCCGATGATCTTATCTGCATGTTGAATCACGTCGGCACAGCTTGGTTTGACTGATTTGTCGGCCATATTCCTGATGATAAAAAATAGTCCTGGCTCGATAATGGTTCGCAATGTATTGGATTCACAGACCATCATGGCATCTTCCGGTAGAAGTTTTAGCAGTGCATCGACCCCTTGTGGCAGGGCATCTTTGAAAACTTTAAGCCAGAAAACCTTACCTGCGCCTGCCTGGAGCATACGGTGGGTATCTTTGACGCTGCCTGAGCTCTTTTCTTCAGTGATTTCAAAATCTGCATTCAGCGAACTGCAAACGCCGCAGCCTGATCCACCCCGGGGACAACCTCCTTCATCCCGCCTGATGGTTGTAACTTTCACACCGTAAACGGTATGGGTTTTACTATAACGCTCTATTAACCGGCAGGCAAATTCAGTCTTTCCCGTGTTGCGACCAGTGGATCCAAGAATAATATAGTTGGCTTTTTTGATCATCGTTTCATTATCCCAATCAGATTATCGGCCTCAAAGATAACTCTTCAAGGCAATAACCCCGGATTTCCGGGGTTATTGTATTGAAAAGGACCAATAGCAAAACATTGACTATTAGTTATCTGTGATGGGTTTATTGTTGATGAAGAATGAAAGAAGCAAACCGAGGGCTAACAATGCTGCGCCAATTGTGAATGAATAGTTTGATGCATTATCCGGGAATCTGTCCTTCATTACGGCAACAATCTGTGGGCCAACAACACCTGCAGCTGACCATGCGATCAGGATGGTGCCATAAACAACCGGCATTAACCTGGCCGTAAATACGTCACGGACAAATGAAGGCATTGTACCGAATCCTCCACCGTAGCAAAGCAGGATGTAACACACCAGAATCCCGAAGATGAAAGGATTGTTGACAAAAAGCAGGATAATGAAGATCACAATCTGAGTTCCAAGTAACCATCTGAAAGTCTGAACACGTCCTATTTTATCTGACATTCCGCCCCAAAAAAACCGGCCGATGCCATTAAACAATGAGCTGACGGCAATCAGGGTTGCACCTATTGAAGCCAATGCAATTGCATCGGTTCCTGGCCTGTAAGCTGCCCATAAGTCCTGCATGAGTGGTGACTGGAAACCGATGAACATGATACCTGCAGTTACATTGATGAACAGCAGCATCCACATGATGAAAAACTTGGATGACTTAATGGCCATACCGGCCGTAAAGTCTATAGGAGCCGCTTTGGCAGCGCCGGGAGCAGGATGTCCGCTTCCTGTTGGAGCCGGGGGAGTATATCCCGCGGGAACATAATCAGCAGGTGGGAATTGGACAAAGAATGCCGAGATCACGCCAAGTACCAAAAGAACAATCCCAATATAAAGGAAACCTGAAATAAGGCTTTGATTGGCAAGGCTCATCATGGCCGGGGCAATTATCTTTGACATTATTAAAGCACCAAACCCGAAACCCATAACAACCATTCCTGTTACAAGCCCTTGTTTGTCAGGAAACCACTTTGAAGCGGAAACCACAGGTGTTACATAGCCTAATCCAAGTCCAATACCTCCAACCAGACCAAATCCAACGATCAGCAATGGCAGGCTGGATATTTTAAAGGCCAGTCCAGCCAGGATATAGCCCAGTCCATACATTACAGCCCCAATGATGGCAAGCTTTTTCGGTCCGTATTTCGGCATGTTGATGCCACCCCATGCAGCTGCAAAGCCGATGAAGGCTATACTGGTGCTAAAAGCCCATGCTACTTCAGAATTTGACCATCCAAATTCACTCACAATGAGTTTCTGAAAAAAACTCCAGGCGTAAACAGTTCCCAGTACAATCATTAACATTGTACACATGATGGCAATCAGCCAACGATTTTGTTTGTTTGTTTCCATTTTGTTGTTGATAAAATTTAATTCATTCGATTAATTATTTATAATAGATTCAAATTCATTCCGGAATTTTTCAATCATTACCTTCACGGGATAGGAATAAGCTGTTCCCGTGGGACAAAGGGTATTTCCTCTGATGTGATCGCAGAACCAGAGTGTTTTTTCCAGATCGCCTGTTTCTCCACTTCCATCGGCTATTTTTTTAAGGAGTTCTGCAATCATCCCTGAACCAAGCCTGCAGGGTGTGCATTGCCCGCAGGATTCATGATTATAAAACTGTATGGTGCGGGCTGCAATGTCGGGGATTGAAAATTCTTCACCAATCACCATGACCCCGCCGGATCCCAGTTCAGTTCCAAATTTGGCGCAGGAATCATAGTTCATTTTCAGTCCACCATCCTTCTCCAATTCTGCTGGCGTTAAAATGGGTACGGAAAGACCACCAACAATCACTCCTTTGATCTTGCCCTTATAACCACCTGCCATTTCGATGAGTTCGGAAAAAGGAGTACCCATGGGGCACTCATAAATACCCGGCTTATTGACGGCACCTGAAACGCCAAATAATTTAAAGCCGTATCCTTCAGGTGAACCCCATTTCTTAAATGCATTGGCTCCATTTTCAACAATGTATGGAACGCTGGCCAGGGTTTCAACGTTATTCACTATGGTTGGGCATCCATAAAGCCCTTCAATGGCAGGAAAGGGTGGTTTCATCCTTGGGAGACCTCTCTTTCCTTCAAGCGATTCAATCAGGGCGGTCTCCTCGCCACAAATATATGAACCAGCCCCCTGGTGAACGATGATGTCGAGATCATTCAACTGGCCATCTGCTTTGGCTTCAGCAATGGCTTTTTCAAGTATTTTTGCAATCCAGCTGAATTCACCCCTGATATAAATAAATGCATTCCTGCATCCCAGGGCATATGCCGCAATGGCTATTCCCTCTATCAGCAGGTGCGGGTCATATGCAAGAATTTGTCTGTCTTTGAAAGTTCCGGGTTCTCCTTCATCGGCATTGCAGATCAAATAGACCGGCTTTTCAGTGTTTTGAGGGATAAAACCCCATTTAACGCCTGTCGGAAAACCTGCACCTCCACGACCGCGCAGATTGGAATTTCTTACCTCTTCGGTTATCTCCACCGGTTGCATTTTCCGGGCTTTTTCAAGTGTCTGATACCCGCCATGTTGCTTATATACCTCAATGGATTTGGCATTTTCTACTCCTCTGTTTTTCAGCAGGACATTACATTTGGTTCCCCAATTATACTCAACCGGTAATTCAGGCATAATGCCTTGTCGCAGTGAGTCAATCAGGATGTCCACTTTTTTATTGGTCATCATTTCATAGTAAACATCATTGACCTGAACCACAGGGCATGTGCCACATGATGCAAGGCATTCCACTTTCGACAAAGTGAACAGTCCGTCAGGAGTGGTTTCTCCGTTTCTGATGCCCAACTTTTCACTCAGGTAATTGTAAATACCCAGGGCTCCCATAAGGGTTGCCGGAATGTTGGTATCAACCTGAAGGTGATACTTGCCAACATGCCTGTTGATATTGAACATGGAGTAATAGGTAGCGACACCGTATGCCCTGGAATCAGATACGCCAATTATTCTGGCAACTTCACGGACAAGTTCTTTCGTCAGATTGTTTTCGTGCGCTTTCTGAACCAGGGTTAAAGCAGGAAGCAATGCCGATTCCTTCTTCGGATACCTGGCCATGATTCCCTCAATTTTATTTTTAAGTTCGACTTGCATAGTAAATGAATTATAAATTAGCAACAACAGTTGATTTTTTCAACTTTTACAGCACAAACTTTGTATTCGGGTATTTTTGCTGTAGGATCCAGTGCATCGTTGGTCAGTAAGTTAGCTGCTGCTTCAGCAAAATGAAATGGGATAAAAACAATGCCTTGTTTTACCCTGGTGGTAACTTCGGCAGCTATTTGTATGGAACCCCTTCTTGAAGAAACTTTGACCATTTCACCATCACTGATATGCATCCGTTCTGCATCCTTTACATTGATCTCAACTGTACCATGAGGCTTGATGGCATCCAGGACTTTTGATCTTCTGGTCATGGATCCGGTATGATAATGCTGTAAAAGCCTTCCTGTTGTCAGAATAACCGGGTATTCTTCATTTGTGATTTCGGCTGGTGGAATGTAAGATATAGGAACAAGCAGGCCCTTCCCGCGAGCGAATTTTCCAATGTGCAGGATGGGTGTACCCGGGTGCTCCTCCGTTGGACACGGCCACCGCAGACCACATCCGTTTTCAAGCCGTTCATAGGTAATTCCCTTATAAGAGGGTGTCAATTGCCTGATCTCTGCAAACAACTCCTCAGGTGATTCCGGAAAGTTAACAGTTCCCAGCCGTTTGGCGATCTCTGCAATGATTTCATAATCCTGCCTTGCTCCGTCAGGACCTTTCAATGCAGTTTTGGAAATCTGCACGCGACGCTCGGTGTTCACAAAGGTTCCTGTTTTCTCGGCAAATGCGCAGGCAGGAAGAACAACGTCAGCGATCTGGGCAGTCTCTGTCATAAATATATCCTGAACAACCATGAAATCCAGCTTTGCAAACTGCTCGGCTGCGTGATGCAGGTTCGGATCTGAAATCATCGGGTTCTCACCCATGATATACAAGGCTTTGACGGTATCACCTGCATTGTTTACCATGGTGGTGACCGTTTGTCCAACCTTGTCATCCATATGCTCTGCCTGAATACCCCAGGCATCGGCAAACTTCTTTCGATTGTCTTCAACAGTTACCGGCTGATAACCGGTAAATACATTGGGCAGGGCACCCATATCGCAGGCACCCTGAACATTGTTCTGTCCGCGCAATGGGTTTACACCGGTTCCTTCCAGCCCATAATTCCCGGTAATCATAGCCAGGTTTGATATGGCCTTAACATTGTCAACACCTTTGGTATGCTGGGTGATCCCCATGGCATAATAGATCGCTCCTCTCCCTGAGGTAGCATATAGTTTTGCTGCCTGGTAAAGCTTTTCCCTGGGTATATCACTCAATTCTTCTACCTTTTCGGGTGTAAAGAACTCAAGGCTCTTTACATATTCATCCCAACCTTCACATCTTTCATCAATGAATGCCTGATTGTGCCAGTTTTCCCTGACAATGATATGTTGTAATCCCATGAGCCAGGCGGTATCCGATCCGGGTCTCTGCTGCATATGCACGTCAGCAATTTGAGCCAGACCAATATCCCGCGGGTCAACTACGATCAGTTTAACCCCCTTCTCTTTCACCGCTTTTTTGATCATCCCTCCAAAAACGGGATGATTCCATGTGGTATTTGTTCCTGTAATAAGTATTACATCCGATTTTTCGGTTTCCTGCATGCTGTTTGTCATAGCACCTGAACCTAACGTGGCTGCCAGTCCCGCAACCGTAGAGCTGTGTCACAGTCGGGCGCAATGGTCCACATTGTTGGTGCCGATTGTCCCCCTCGCCAATCGCATCATTGCATAATTATCTTCATTGGAAGCCCTTGCTGAGGTGAAAAATCCAATAGCTCCTGGCCCGTGGTTTGCTTTAATTTCGCCAAATTTTTCGGCAACAAGATCCAGTGCTTCATCCCAGGTAGCTGGTTCCAGCTGACCATTTTTTCTGATCATTGGTGTGTTCAACCTGTCGTCGCGGTTCAGAAAATCGAATCCGAAACGCCCTTTCACACACAACATACCTTTGTTGGTCTGCTGCTCCCAGTTTTCTTCGGTCCCCATTGAATAGACCCATTTGTTATCTTTTATATACATGTCAATGGAGCATCCAACACCACAATAGGTGCAGATTGTTTTTTTCTTCTCCAGGTTCCAGAATTGCCCGATACCTTTGGCGTTTTTAAAGGTTAAGGCGCCTACCGGACAAACCTGCACACATTCACCACATTGAACGCAGGATGATTCGCCCATGGGCTTGTCATCATCACATATAACCCGTGTATCACCCGAGCGCCATCCAAAGTCAAGCACTTCATGCATCACATTGTGATTACAGGCAACGATGCACCTGCCACATTGAATACATTTGTTTGGATCGCGAATAATTCCTTCAGATGAAACATCCAGGGCGATGGTTTCGTGATGCAATGGAAAATGAGGCCTGTCAATTCCCAGATGATAAGCCATGTCCTGTAATTCGCAATGCCCGTTCCGTTCACAGGCAATACAGTTGTGTTCGCCGTTTGCCAGATGCAGTTCCACAATCATTTTACGAACCTCAGTAATCTGTTTTGATTCCGTTTTTACAATCATTCCCGCCTTGGCTTCAAGCCCGCAACTCTCCTTTAAACCCCGGAGACCTTCCACTTCCACCAAACAAGCCCTGCATTTGCCGGCTTTCCCTGTCCTTGGATGATAGCATAGGGTGGAAATATAAATGTTATGCTCACGGGCCACATCCAGTAACGTTTTGCCGGCAATGGCATCATACATTTTACCATTGATGGTTAACCTAACCGTTTTATTTTCCATGTTTTATAATTTAATTTTTATTTACAATTTTTCAAACTTCTCCTGAAACAGTCTTAAAACAACATTCACATCCTCAAAAACCAGGTAATGGTTGTGGCATCCTTTCCGGGAGCAGATATTCACTTTGCCACCAGCATCAATGTTAAAGCCTATCATGGGAGCATTGCATACCTTGCAGTTTGATTCCCGGTTAAGCGCATGGCTGCAATGCGGACAGAATGCTTCCACGGTCTCCTTGTCCTTGATTTCGATGGAGCTTTCATGGCTGAAGCAACCATAAATCGGGCAGAGCCATAGAATTCCGGTGTCCCTGATTGTTCTGACATCCACCTTTATGCCAGGTTTGCCATTGACCTGATGGCTGTTGTCTGTAAATGAATTGCCGCAATGCGGGCATTTCAACGATAAAGTGATTCGAGTTTCCATGACTTTTTGTTCATATTAAATTAAACATATCGAAAAAATAACATTAATAGATAACTGTTAATTAATTCACAATGCAAAACTATTGCTAAAATTTGATTCTGCAACGGTCTGGTAAAATTTAGAATGGTTATAAACAAATCACTCTTTTTGCATATATAAATCTTATGTAACAGTCATATATTTAGTATTGTAAATTTTTTGAGCATTGCTATCGGTGCTCAAAAGGGAAACAGATAGTCACTGAGATTGCATCCTTCATTTATTATGGGGAGGCAGTTGGAAGGTCATGAATTGCCTGTCTATTCAATGGATTGATTGAAGCGGATGATGACTGACTCAATACCCATCATCAGCACTAGTTTCGCTTTATGAAATCTTGGGTTTCGACAAAACAAGTCAACCGCTTTTTTTCAAAATATCCTTTCCGTGTTGCGTCAGCAGAATCCGGGTATCCATATCGGAACCGTGAACGAACTGAATAATTTTATCGCTTTCAAATATCTCTCCAAGCAAAGCCCTGAATGGTTTGGTCCCGCCGATGGCTGACTTATACTCCTGTATATTAATCCCAGTTGGATTGTCAGAAAGATATCTCAGCAGTCTAATTTTGTTTGTTTCAATAATTCTGGCATGCATGTAATCATTATTGAAAATCCTGATTTTCCGGTTCCCGAATAGAAAAGAAAGGTAGATTTTTAGTTTTTGTTTGGATATGCCCCGTTCTGAGGCACTCTTTTCAATTTCTGACTGAACCGGCTTAGTATCTCTATAATTTAGAATAGTCTCTTCCAGCCAATCAATTTCGTCCTGCGTTTTTCGGTCAATCATGGGTTGATGTCCGGCAATGATCCATGT
>JBLRXC010000092.1:0-12463 GCA_047920975.1 Bacteroidales bacterium
GCCACCCTGCCACATTTGATACAGGCTCACTTCCCTGTTATCATTCATGTCGAATGTATAAATATCCCTCCAATTATTTTCCCAGCCTCCGTTCATCCAGTCCTGACCTAAAATCTGAGTTTCCCGCCCCTGGTTGTCGTAAGTATAAACAGTCCTTTCGGTAGTATCTCCTGTGTTTGCATCCATCATCATTTCGGTCAGAATCTGTCCATTGCTATTATAGGATACCACTTTATCATACTCAGCCATCCAGATGGTGGTCACATCCCAGTAAAAGTGGTTGATCTTCTGTGGAAAAGAGCCCTGCGTAGATTTATAAACCGGTTTCCAGGCTTCGTTCCCTGTGTTGTAATCAGTTTGCAGAGACTTTTCAAACATAAAATGCGGTTGATGTGCTTCATTTCCGGGGAAACTTAAATCCCTGGTCATTTGCCCGCTTACAGTGAGTGTAAACATGATTCCCGTAATCAGGGCAAACAATCGAATGGTGAAATTTGTAATTGTTTTCATTGGCTTGTTTTTAAGTAATTTAAAGAAATAACATGTTTAAGACATGCAAATATAATTTATAATTTGTTAAAAAAAATATGAATACATGATTTTTTTATTTAAAAAAATGTTTGAAATAGATATTGAATGAAATTTAAATACCAATTAACAGGCTTATTATCATTGGAATAAGAATCTGTATTCTGCATTATTTACATCAATTATAAATTAATGCAGTTATTGATTAAACGGTGTAATCAAAACAGGAAAGCCGGAACATAGATGTCCCTGACTAAAGGGATATAGATCAAATTAACGGATGATCGCAGATCTGATCAGCGCCAATCATAACAGATCAGTCTGGTCAGTGTTCCATTTACACTGTAAAAACTGAACTGAAAGTTTTTACTCTCAACATTATATCAGAAAGGTTGAATCTTGCTTCTCACTCTCCGGGAATGACCTGCCCCTCAAACCAGGGCGATCCTGCTTCCGACAGCGCTTTTTCGATGGCCGGTATCTTTGTGAGACGGATTTTATCCAGCCTGTCCCTGATGTCTGCAAATTGTTGCGTCGCTAAATGAAGACTTTGCCTGTGGGCAGGTGTTGGCCCGTATGTTGATATGGCTGTTCCGGTAAGGGCAAAGGAGAGCCGGTCATTCACGGTAGGTGGTCTTTTCTCACCTATTTCGCGTTTCACCGGACTACCATTGAGTAATTTGTCCAGGTCAATCAGTTCAAGTCTGACAACCTGTATCATGCTGTCAATCTCCAGGGGTGGGGTGGGAGTGAGCGACAATGCCCTGCGCATGAGATCAACTTTTTCGGTTGCGTTACGGAGCGCTCTACCTGCTGCTGAAGTTGCCCGCCGCATCTCCAGCACCTCTTTCCAGAATAACGCCACCGCTTCAGGTTCGGCACTATCCAAAACGCCTTTTCGCATTTGTTCCACCTCAAACTCAACAGGGCCGGAGAGTTCCGTAAAAATACCATCAATCTGTTTTAACAGTGTGGCCGTGTATTTACCGGGAGCCACCATTGGCATTTTGGGTTCCCATTCCGAAACTGCCTGCCGCAGTGCCAGTGCGGAAGGTAGCTGAAGGTTCCATGAAACCCTGTGATATCCTTTCTTTGAAGGTCCTTCGATGCTCCGGATGAAATTTCCCTGTTGATCTTTGATATGAATCCAAATCCTTGGGATATCCTGTCGCTTCTCCTCTTCAAGCTCTTCCCATCCCGGAAAGGGAATATCCTTGTTGTGCTCTGTCAGCAATTTCTCCTCTTTCTGTCTTTCTGCAGTTTTTGTTTCGTACGAATCCTTCAGGTAGTAGGTGAACAGAGCGCCAAAAGGGGGATTATCAGCAGTGAAGTAAGCATCACCCTGGGAGGCTTTCTGATTTGATCCCAGCAGGTTGCGTTCAATATACCACCACGCTTTTCTGACCGGGAACAGAGTGCCTTCCTGATCAGCCTGTGTTGGAGAAATATGTCGGAGTGGTGAGTAATCATCAAGGATATAGAACCCCCTTCCAAAAGAGGCAGCGACCAGATCATTCTCACGGCGCTGGATGGCAAGGTCCCTGAAAGAGATCACTGGCAATCCTCCTTTGAATTGTATCCAGTTTGTGCCGGCGTCAATTGAAAACCAGATACCAAAATCGGTCGCTGTAAAAAGAAGCTCCGGTTTCTCGTGGTCCTGAACAATGCGCCAGACGATCGTTCTGTCGGGCAGGTTGCTTCTGATCGAAACCCAGGTTCTTCCCCTGTCATTACTTTTGAGAAGGTAAGGATTGAAGTCGCCGTATTTGTGGTTGTCGAGGGCAATATAGGCAGTGTTCACATCAAAAAGGTCGGCTTTGATGTCGTTCACAAAGGCGGTTGAGGGTACTCCGGGAAGCAATCCCACTTCCATCTTCCGCCAGCTTTGGCCGTCATTTTCGGTAACCTGGATGAGTCCGTCATCGGTTCCGGCATAGATCAATCCCTCCTGCAAGGGGGATTCGGCGAGAGATGTGATGGTATTGTAATCCGACATGGCCACAAAGTCCCAGGGTGAATCCCAGCTCCATGTTTTATCCATGACGGGCAGGGTAATCCGTTCCTGATCTCTCGTAAAGTCGCCTGAGATGGCCGTCCAGGTATCACCCCTGTCATCGCTTCTCCAAACCCGTTGTGATGCGAAATAGAGCCGCTTTGGATTATGCGGACTAACCAGGATAGGCGCATCCCAGTTGAACCGCTCAATACCTTCATCTTCACCTGGTTGGGGTTTGATATAAACATTTTCTCCCGTAGTCCGGTCGAAACGCATCAGGTTTCCCTGCTGCCATTGCGAGTAAATGATATCCGGGTTTCCCGGTTCCGTGGCAGGTTGATGTCCGTCACCAAAAAGGGTTATGAACCAGTCGGCATTGCGGATACCATGGACATTATCGGTACGGGAGGGACCACCCTGTGTGTTGTTGTCCTGGGTTCCGCCATAGACATTGTAAAACGGAAAATCATCATCAACTGCCACTTTGTAAAATTGTGTCACCGGCAGGTTGGCGACAAACTTCCAGGTCTGCGTGAGGTCAAATGACTCATAAAGGCCGCCGTCATTACCGGCAAGGACATAGTCCGGGTCATCTTTTCTGAACGCCAGTGCATGGTAGTCAACATGGATGTTTGGATTTCTGAGGTGTTTGAAAGTTTTCCCACCGTCATCCGATATCTGGAGTCTGACATCCACCAGGTAAATGCGGTCGAACCTGTGTGGGCAGGCATAGAGCTCCTGATAATAGTGCGGGCCGGTTCCCCCGGCAACGGCATCGGATTGTTTTGTCCAGCCCGATCCCCGGTCGGTACTTTTGAAAACGCCTCCCTTCCGGCGGTCAAGCTCAATGGCGGCATAGATCACATCCGGCTGTTGCGGGGAGATGGCCAGGCCTATCTTGCCCATGTTTGAAGCGGGTAGCCCCCTGGTTAATTTTTCCCAGGTTTCTCCACCATCGGTTGAGCGGTGGATACCTGAGCCGGGTCCGCCACCCATGTATGAAGCCACATTCCGGTGGCGCTGCCAGGTTGCAGCATAAAGAAGGCCGGGATCGCGGGGATCCATGGCGATATCTGTCGCTCCAACCCATTCATCGTCGCCCAAAACCTGCTTCCAGTTATTACCACCATCAGAGGTCTTAAATATTCCGCGCTCTCCGCCTTTTGTCCAGAGAGGGCCTTGCGCAGCCACCCAAACAATGTTGGAGTTATCCGGGTGAATAATAATCTTTGAAATGTGCTCAGATGTTTTTAAACCCATGTTTTTCCAAGTTGTTCCGCCATCATCGCTCCGGTAAATCCCATCACCATAGCCGACGTGTCGTCCACCCACATTCTCTCCGGTTCCGACCCAGACAACATTTGGGTTTCCCTGATCAATGCTCACACAACCAATTGAGTAAGAGCCCTGGTCTTCGAAGATGGGCGTCCAGGTAGTGCCTGAATTGATTGTTTTCCAGACGCCACCCGATCCAACTGCTACGTACCATATATTTTTATTCTCAGGATGAATGGCGATGTCCGAAATTCTTCCCGACATCAGTGCCGGGCCGATGCTTCTGAATGCAAGACCTGTAAACAGATCAGTACTTAAAACACCCTTGTTGCTTTTGGATTGGGTAAAAGCCAGGTTGAATGCAAAAAGAAGCACGATCAGCAATTTGCATGAGATCAAAGCAGATTTTTTCATTGTATAAGGATTGGAAATTTAATGATCATTCAAAAGATGAAACAGAAAATATGATGGGCAAATTTAAAAAATATTATGCACAACATCCGGGATGAACTATTGGTTCATGAGGTTACAAATTACATGATGCAATACAGCAGTATGAGCGGCCTCTTTTGTGAGTTAGGTTAATGAACTGGAAGAATTGAAGTAAGCCCATGGTAATGATTTTATTTTATACTTTTGTATTGATTTTTTTTTAACCAGGAGAATCAGATGAGATTGGCCTTATCCAAAGATGTGTTCAAAGCTGTATTAAAATGAGTGGCAGAATAAATATCAGTGAGGTCCTTCAGCTATGAAAAATGAAAGGACGGACCAGGAAAGGATAAACCACATGCTAAATATCCAGCGCGATATTGAATACTTCTCCTGGATGCAGGGTGGTTTAAATGAGTCGCTGGATTATATCCTCACAAAGCTTACCGAAGTGGATTGGATTGATGCAGGAGGCGTTTATCTGGCAGATGAGGAGAAGAATTTAATTCAACTGGCATGTCACCTGGGTCTGTCTGATGAATTCATCAACGGTGCCTTTACTTTTGATTCAAGTTCAACCCAGTATAAAATTCTTCAGAAGAAAGAGAAGTTTTACATCAAAGAATCTGAAATCACAGATGCCGGTTTATCAGATGCCATTGCAGAGGGATTGAAATTTCTGTCTGTTTTGCCATTGGTCCACGGGCAAAAGTTGATCGGCTCTTTAAACCTGGCTTCCAGGAGATTTCATGAAATCTCTGACCAGGATAAATTTTTTGTGGAATCCATTGCTTCCAGGATCGCCTCCATGGTTATACACATACGGGCACAGGATGAAATACGGAATTCGTGGGAGAGCCTGAATCAAAAAGTGAGGGAACGGACTCAGAAACTGGAAAACGTGAACCTCAGATTAAAGCATGAGATCAGGGTTCATAAAAAGACCACGAAAGCGCTTGAAATATCAGAGAACCTCTACCGGAATGTATTCAGCAATGCACAGGATGGCATTGTGCTCTATGATGCCAAAACATTGAAACTCGTTGACCTGAATTTAAGAGCACATACGGATTTGGGTTACACACGGGAAGAATTTTTAAAGCTGAAACCGGCTGATTTTACTGTCTATCAATATGAGGGGCAGAGAGAGGATATCCTGCAAAAATTATTCACGCAGAAATTTGTGGTTTACAATGTAAATCATATCACCAAACAGGACGAAATTAAATTCAGGATCATGAATGCTTCACTGATCGAAGCAGGGGGACAGGAGTATATCCTGGGCATCATTCATGACGTCACTCGTCTTAAAATTACAGAAAGTCAGCTTGAATCAGCAGAAAGAAGTTACCGGGAGATGATGGAGAAAATCTCTATTGGCATGTTCAGGTATAATATGAAGACAGGCATATTTCTGTTCATGAATGCCCATGCCAGGCAATTGTTGAATGTTGGTGATGCTGAGGATGTATCAAAGCTCACCCTTGATGAACTTGGATTAAGCAGGATGTATTCATTGGGCTTAATAAAAAAACTTGGTCCAAGGGGTGAGTTAAAAAACCATGAGATCTGGATTACACGATCCAATGGCACCAAGTTTCTGGGAAATGTGAATCTGAGTTTATTCAAATCCGGGGAGTATGCCGGGGCACAATTTATCGACGGCACCATTGATGACATAACCCAATTCAGGCAGGCTCAGATTGAACTGGAACTGGCCAACCAGTTGATCACAGAGATGAATAATTCATTAAAACAGAGGATTGATGATGCCCTTGAGATGCATGACAAGCAGCAGGCAGTGATCCTGCAAAAATCCAAACTCGAATCCCTGGGTGAACTGGCTGCCGGCATAGCCCATGAGATCAATCAGCCGGTCGGGATCATATCACTCGCCCTGGAAAACCTAAGGGCCCGTATTGAGTCTGGAACAGTGACACCTCCATACCTGCATAAAAAGTTTGAGAGCATCAACGAACATATCAACCGCATCAGGAAGATCATTGAAAACATACGGATATTTTCCCGCGATCAGGGCACACTGTCTCTTGAAAAGGTTTTTTTGAACAGGATTGTAAAAAAAGCTGTCGCGCTGATCAAAACCCAGTATGCAGCGCATAATGTCAGCCTGGAACTGGATCTGACCGATAACAATGAGTTTACTGTGGGAAGCAGGATCAAAGTGGAACAGGTGCTCTACAACCTGCTTTCGAATGCCAAATATGCGGTCGATGAAAGAGAAGTGCTGATGAATGAACCTGGTTACCAAAAAACCATCCGGATCGCATCCGGGGTCGAAGAAAATAATAAACTGTTCCTGGAGGTCACCGACAATGGTATCGGAATTCCTGAACAGTATCTGACAAAGGTTTTTGATCCCTTTTTTTCAACAAAGAATGAATTCAAGGGTACCGGGCTTGGGCTTTCTGTCGTTTTTGGTATCATCCACGAAATGAAAGGCTGGATTCAGGTGGAGAGTGAGGTCAATCAGTTTACAAAATTCAGAATTATTTTTCCGATGTTTCCTGAAAAAGATTAAATTTGCGACATTGTGAGGATAAAAATTTAAAAATGAATAAACCTGAAATACTGATACTCGATGATGAACCTGGCTTCAGGGAAGAGATCGGGGAGTTTTTAACCCAGGCAGGTTATCATACACACCCTGCGGGTCTTCCGTCGGAGGCCCTGGCTATATTGGAAAAAACCCGGGTTGACCTGGCATTGTTTGATGTGCGGCTCCCGGAGATGGACGGACTGACTTTACTTCATGAGGTCAAAAAAAAGTATCCTGCGATGGACATCGTGATCATGACCGGTTTTGGAAGCATGGACAGCGTGATCAAAGCGCTCAGAAGTGGTGCCACCGATTTTCTGAAGAAACCTTTTAAATTCAGAGATGTTCAGGTAATACTGGACCGAATATTGAAATTCAGGAGTCTTCACAGGTTTCATTCATCCTCCATGCCTGAAGACCATTTTGAGTGGGCAGACCCCAGGTATAAAGTCATTGGGGAAAGTGCCGGAATTAAAAATGCCCTGAACCAGGTGGCCAAAGTTGCCGTCTCGGATGATGCAACGGTTTTGATAACCGGTGAGAGCGGTACAGGAAAGGAGTTGATGGCTCATGCCATCCACTCTTTGAGCGGGAGGAAAGAGCAACCGTTTATTGCCATCAATTGCTCCAATATCCCCGAAGAGCTGTTTGAGAATGAATTTTTTGGCCATGTGAAAGGATCTTTCACCGATGCCAAAGCCGACCAGCAGGGTTTTTTTGAAGCAGCAAACAAAGGGACCCTGTTTCTCGATGAGATCGGCGACCTAAGGCTGAGTCTTCAATCCAAATTACTGAGGGTGATCGAAGATAAGCGCATTTCACGTATTGGAACGGTGAAGGAGAAAAAAGTGGATGTTAGAATTGTGGCAGCTACCAACCAGGACCTGAAAAGTATGATGGAAAGTAAAACTTTCAGGGCAGATTTATTCCACCGGCTCAATATGTTCTCACTGCATATTCCGCCGCTGCGTGAAAGAAGGGATGATATCCCACTGCTGACAGACTATTTTTTTGAGATGTTTGGGAAGAAGTACAGAAAACCCATCAAAAAAATTGACCGGTCGGTTTACCGGCGTTTGCTGGAGCATCCGTTTCCCGGCAATGTGAGGGAGCTGAAAAATTTGATTGAGAAAGCAGTGATCCTTTGTGAATGTGATACCATTGATGGAAAATGTTTTGCATTTGATGTACCACTGATTGAGTCAGAAAAAGATGCACTAAAAAATCTGAATACATGGGACGCCTCCCTGGAGTTGGAGGTTGTCGAAAAGAAGCTTATCATACTGGCACTTGAAGAATCAGGGTTCAATAAGTCAAAAGCGGCCGGCATGTTACATATAACACGCCAGGCAATTGACCGGAAGATTTCCAGGTATAAGATTCCAATGCCCGGGAAATAACCTTCCCTTTGCCATCACCTTGCACTGAACCGGACTGATTCAGTTTGGCAGATACCATCAATCGAACCTGGTTATTGTATAGCCAGTGGTGAAATGGTCTGCAAACAACTCCTTCCATTCCTGCACCCCGGGATCATCCATCGAATGATATCCATCCATTATTTTGCCCGTATCCGGGCAATCTGCCTGGATACGGGCAAATGTCCACAAAATGGTGTTATGTGCCAAAATATCAATGATTTACTTCAAGTTGTCAACAATCAATTGTTAAGAAACGGGCAATTGTTGTTTTGAAATGGTTTTACTAATAGCTTGTATGATAGTGAGTTATAGTTTGGCATCAGATTTGGCTATGGTCGGGGTAATTTTTTGGACCAACCAGCCAGGCATAAAAATGAATGTCTTGATACAGATAAAAGATCATGCCGCCGACAAAGAGCTGAAGGATTTTAATGAATCCATGGGAAACACGGTCTATTTTACCCGGTCTTCTGAGGAGTCAATATCTGTACTCAATGCCATAGATATTCAAAAGGCCATGGTTAACCTGAAGGGCCTTTCAGATGCAGCCATTCTTAAATATATGACTGATTACTATCCCGGGACAGAGGTGGTTATACTCACCAGCAAAGGGTTTGACAATTTACTTTCCCTTTTCCGCGAATCAAACTACTCGGTGATCTATGAGCCCCTCAGGATTACGGACTTAAAATCAAAAATGCCTGCAGGGAAGAACCTGGCCTGATAAAGAAAAGCCATGACAAACATAGAAACGGAAAAGAAATGATGGACAAAATTTACAACCTTTGAATAAATACCGGATATTTAGCGGAATCAAAGCGATATACGTCATCCTGCTGATCATCATTCCGGCAGTATTTCAGTTCATCAGCAATCTCCCAGGTTATGGTCAAGGAGATAATCTTTTTATATCCTGTCCATGCCTGAAACTCCTGATCATGGAACCTTTCCATCAGGAGAACCTATCCGTTCAAATAAACAACAAAACAACTCACATAAATGACCTTGCCGGTATCATGTTCCCGGGATCCATGGATGTTAAAGAAAGCACATATTCAATATGTGATGATTTTACATCCCCCTCCACAGTGAAATACGACCTGAATGTGCAATCCCACTTAGATCAACCTGGACAGCCATTCGCAAAGGATCCCGGGGGCATGGCCGGTTTTTGTCATGCATAAATCTGCAATAGCCTGTTATCAGGAATTGAAAAACCGAATTCTTAAACAATGAAATATACATCAATCGAAAAAACATTTAAACATTTAAAAATTTGTATCATGAAAAACGATTACTTAATTAAAAACATGCTAAAAAGTGCAATGATTCTATTCTTTGCTGCTTTTTTGGTCGCTGGAGTAGCTTTTAATGCGAGTGCCCAGAAATTTCAAGTTACGGGCAACGATGCTCAACTCAACCAATCAACTGAGATTGGGCTGAGCGGCACTACAGTAGGAAAATTCTACTACCTCTTCAGAATAGATGAAGCTGGTAAATACCATTCTGTTACCTTTCAGTTTGGACAGGGTGTTCCTATTGTATTTGCACCGCAAAAGGCATCGGGCAAATATGTGATCTATGAATTTAGTGAGTTTAAAGAATTGCCATTCAACTTTGAACTTTACAAACCTGAAGATGGGATTCTTCAAACCGGTTCGGTTACGATCTCATCAAAGAAAAAATAAACACAATTTCAGATAATCATCAAAAAAATTTAGCAATGAAAAAGTTTTACAAAATTCAAAGAAATGAGGATGCATCTCAATGGAGAAATTTCCTCATAGTATTTGCTATCCTGATATTTTCTATTTCAGGAATTGGTTTTAATGCGCAGGCACAATTCAACGTAACAGGTGATGATAAATGTGCCGGGCAAACAGCTACTATTGGGCTTGATGGCTCAGTTTTTAACGATTTTTATCACCTGATAAGGGATGACGGTAGTTTGACACATATAACTTTTCAAATAGGACAGGGCACATCAATTACCTACGCTGGACAAACCGTCATTGGGAAATATGAAGTTTACCAGTATAACGTATTTACCTTTGATCCAAATGAGGTTGTCTCAAATGGTGTAAAACAAAATGGGGATGTCACAATTTTCGCTAACCCAGTGCCAGTGGTAACCGGCGAAACAAATCCATGTTTCAACTATAGCGAAACCTATTCAACCGATGCCGGAATGTCAAATTATGGATGGTCAGTCAGCAACGGAAGCATTGTTTCAGGTGGTGGATCAGTAGATGATTTCGCAGAAATAAGTTGGAATGGTACACCTGGTGCTGCAAGTGTTAGCGTTAATTATACCGATGGCAACGGATGTACATCCGCCTCTGCAACAGTTTACAATGTAGACGTGAAATACCCTGTTTATATTGGATCTACAGGTTATTCTACTTTGCAGGCGGCCATCAATGCTGCTTCCACAAACGACCTCATAGATATGGTATGTGACCATTCCGAAGGATTTGTCGCCGTGAACAAAGATGTAACCATTGATGGAAATGGAAATACACTTACCTCAACCTCATCAACTTACGGCCTTGCTATCCAAAGCACAGGCATCATTGTTAAAAACATCACCGTTGATGGAGCTGGTACATTCGGCATCCATCAACAACCAAATAGCGGCAATCTTTGGATTGAAAATTCCACCGTTCAGAATGGAGGAGGTACCGGTTTTGCGCTGAATTGTTCTGATAATACAACACTGAAGAATATCACTTCAACCGGAAATCTTGGCAATGGTGTATCTATCACAAATTGCTCCAATGTTACCATTGACGGGATAACCACCAGCGGAAATGCTTTTAGTGGTGGTTTTAGTGCTGGTGTCGGTATTTTCTCCAATTCCTCTACCTGTACTCCTGATGGAACCGATGGAGTTACACTGACCGGAGTCATCAACATTTCAGAGCCGGTTACTGTTTATGAACAAGCTACTACCGGCACAATAACCAATATCACACTGCCAACAGCTTTCACCTATTACCTGGGCTTAAATGCCCCTGCAAATTCTAAGTTTTATTATACTTCCCTGCAGGATGCATTGGATGCTGCTGAAGCAACGTTAACGGCAAACAGCACCTATAAACCTATGCTATATGTTAGGGATATGGCTACAGGAGATCTCTTCGTGGAAGCTTTTACAAGTGTTGAAATGTCAATTCAGGCTGCTGTTGACGCCGCTGAAAACACGACCATTTATGTGGGTGCCGGGACATACCCTGAAGTATTATATATTGCAAAAGAGCTTGATATCCGGGGTCCGAATTATGGAATCAACCCCAACAGTGCAACCCGGAATCCTGAAGCGATCATCCAGTTTCCAGTCGCTAATGACTCCTGGTATCTGGTGTATATTGACGGAGATGGAGGTGGATCAACTGTATCAGATGTATCACTCAATGGTTTTGAGTTCAATGGTGTTGACTCTTACGGAGGCACTTATCCTACTGAGCTTATTTTTATTGCAGGAGCCGAGAATGTTACCATCAAGGATAACATTTTCAAGAATTTTGAAATGGATGCGATACGCCATTATTATCAATATTGGGATGGAACCAATTGGGTTTCTACCTGGCCAATTGGGGCTGATATTTCAGATAACTATATTTCAAATCCAGATTTTTATTTTGATTATAGTATTTATGGAGTGGCACCTAATACGGGCATTTATATACAGGGTGTCTATGGCAACGTTTCTGGCAATGTGGTTGAACATGTTTTGAGCGGTTGTCAGATACAACCATATGGTCACCCAAATACTACGTCAGTTATCGGAACCGTTTCAGGTAATACGTTTAAAGGCAGCAGAAATGGGGTCTGGTACAATAATTCCAGTAGCACAACAGCTGATTGGTTGTTCAGTGGCAATACCATTTCAGGTACCCTGCTTCCCTCCGGTTATACTCCGGGAGCATCCTGGTACGGAGAACCTACTGATATATGGTACGGATTTGCCATTAACGGAAACAGTTACGGAGAAGTTGCCTTTACCGGAAATACGATCGCGAAGGGTACAGCTACTTTAGATGCTTACGGCATCAGATATGTGCATGGTTATGCGCATGCGCCCAAAACTGCTATCTCAGGTAATACCATTGATAATCTTGATTATGGCATCTATCTGCCTGTTAATCTTGTAAATGTTGGCGAAATTACAATCAACAACAATTCAATTTCAGGCAACAGCGAATATGGTATTTACAATGCCACAACCTTTGCTCTTGACGCCACTTCCAACTG
>JBLRXC010000093.1:0-12336 GCA_047920975.1 Bacteroidales bacterium
GTTTCTCACGTTGAAAAGTTCCTGGATATCCCTTGCATAAAAACTATCAATCCATTCTGAAAAGAACGACTCTATTTTTGATGTGGAAAGCAATTGTTCAGGTAAGCCACCGTGCAACAAACGCAGATCCAGGTCGGGGATTCCGAATATGGTTTTACATTCATCCCATAAAACCGGTGGCAGATAAATTGCATTTTTCCTGCCTGTGAGCGAATCTTTAAATTTTTGGGTCGCTTCAAGCGTGGAAGAACCGGTAGCCAGTATTTTTAAATGAGGGTATTCATCTGCGGCAATTTTAAGCAGGTTGCTGGGGTCAGCCAGCCTGTGAATTTCGTCGAAGATGATCGTTCCTTCATTTACGGCACTTTTAAAAAATGATTCAGGATCTTCCAGTCGCCTGACAACAGATGGCAGATCACAGTTGAGGTATGTGGCGTCAACCAGCATTTTTGCAATGCTTGTTTTACCCACCCTTCTAACGCCGGACAACCAGACAATTGGCCTGGTTTTCCAGGCATGATTGATTTTATTGATCCAAAAAGGCCGGAGTATCATAAAATTATACTTTACATTTAGACGGACAAAAGTAAAATAGATTTGCAGATTATCAAAATAAATCAATTAAAAACATCCATCCTTTTAAAGAAACATTTACATTTTAGGGCCGGAACAGGTTTTAATGCTTCAATATTTTTCTTGTTACCACTTTATGCCCTACCTGACCGGACTGGCAGGAAAATAGAAGAAGAAGAGGAGTGTTTATATTGCGCACGAAACAGAAGCAATTGAATCAGGGTTTTTCTCCGGATCTGTATATTCAGGTAACCTACCCTACGGGAATCTCAAATATCACCTTTGTCCCCTTTGCCTTGCCTTTGTCATCCTTCAGGTCAATGATATCAAGCGTGATATTTTTCTTCAGTTTCCGGTTGAGGACATCTATTCTCTCCCTTGTAATATTGGTAGCCACCGATTTGTGATTTTTATCGCGTTTCAGGAGCAATTCGCGGGCTTTCTGACGGCCAATACCGTTGTCTTCTATTTCAAGAATGAGTGTTCCATTGGTGCGTTTGAACACAATCAGGATATGGCCTTCTGTTTTTTTCGGCATAAGGCCATGTTCAATGGCATTTTCGATGAATGGCTGTGTGAGCATGGAAGGGATGTGAATGTTTTCAGGATCTATTGATTCATCCACCTCGATGAAATAATCAAACTTTTCAGGAAACCTGATATGTTGCAGTTCAAGGTAATTTTCGATGGTTGTGATCTCTTCTGAAAGCAATACAAAATCTTCAATACTGCTGTCGAGGACGCTTCTCATCAGTTTTGAAAACCGTGAAAGGAATCTGACTGCTTTTTCGGGTTGTTCGTACATGATCAATTGCTGGATGCTCCCCAGCGAATTGTAGATAAAATGAGGATTCATCTGCGACCGGAAAAGTTTTTGCTGAAGTTGCAGCATTTCGTGTCCGTTCTTAAGCCTGCTGTGCCGGAGATAGAGTGAGATCCAAAGCATTAATAAGACGATGAAACCGCCCAGGCTGAACATGATCATCCTCCCTCTGGCTACCCGGCTCTCACTCACCTGTTTTTCACTTTGGAGCAGTACGATCTCCTGCCTGTTTTTCTCTGATTCATATTGCGTTTCGAGCTCTTCGATGTGCCGGTTGATCTCAAGGGTGAAAAGCTCATCTTTGATTTCGGTGTACTTTTTATGATGCCGGAAAGCCTTCTCAATCTCTCCAAAGGACTCATAAATGTCAGATAATTTCTGATGACATTCCATCTCCAACTTTGAAAGATTTAATGCAGCAGCGATCTCCAGCCCGGATTTATATTTTTCCATCGCAGCATGGGCTTTCCGCTCATTCATGAAGATTTCTCCTTCCTTCATCAGTATCTCCGCAACGTTTGCCGGCATTTCCAATGCTTCATAGATGTCCCTCGATTGTTTATAGTATTCCAATGCCTCAGCGTTTTGTCCCTGTGTTTTGTAGAAATTTCCCATACTCATGGATATGGCCGCCATCCCCGGCCTGTTTGCCATCGTTTCATAGATTGCCTGAGCCATGCGGTAATGCGTGAGGGCGCTGTCGGGATGTTTGAGTGAAAGATAAATATCTCCAATGGCTGTCAGCGCCTCCGCTTCGCACTTCTGTGAACCGATTTCACGGCTGAAGGCCAGGCTTCTGTTGAGATATTCCATGGAAAGCTTCTGTTTTCCCCACTCCTCATAAAGCCTGCCCTTTTTTAGCAGGGTATTGGAAATACTCTCTCTAACAAATAAATAATATAATGCAGAAATTCCTCTATACATCTGTAATCTCATCTCCATAATGTCATACTTTCTCATCACCGCTGTATCATACCAAAGGAGTGCTTCATTGAATCTGCCCCGGATGGCATAAAGCTCTCCCATTTTATCATAACACATCGCCACTCCTAAATAGTCGTAATATTCATTCCTGATCTCGATGCTCCTGATCAGGTCTTCTTCTGCCTGTTTCAGGTTGCCTGTTTTAATCAATACAACCGCTTTTTCCTCAAGCTGGTTGGCCATATTTATCGCCAAGCCTCTCTCGGACTTTACTAAAGTTCTCGTCCAACCTTCATGTCGCATTGAATCCGTAGGTATTTTCCAATTCCTCACGGTGCTGTAATCTTCATAAATTTTATAGAAGTACCGCAGGGAACTGTCGAACCAGATCAGTGCCGAGTCATATTTTCCCCAATGGCTGTAAATCCGGGCAATCCTGCCCATGATCTTGGCAGTCCAGTACTCCTGCTCCCATGTTTTCATTTCGTAAGATTCAAGACTGTCAAGCGCCCTGATCATCATGGATGAGGCCAAACGGTATTCTCCCGCATTGCTCATGTGGATGCAGAACTCTTCCAGGTCTGGTATCAAGTGACCATGTTTCACAAAAGAATAAAACAGGTTATTCCGGTTGATAAGGTAAATGATCTTTTCTGAAATGTTATTTTTGGCCTTGTGGTCATTATTTATGACCGCTTCTCTCATGAGCCACAAGTGCGAATGAAAACTTGCCAGCCATGCAGTATCTTCATCAAGCAAAAGGAGTGGCTTGCGGAAGTAATAAAAGGCAGAATCCCTAACATTAAGATATCCATAAATATCTCCAATTCTTCTCCAAACCCTGTACTTCATGGTCCAGTGGGTCTGCCCGTCAAAATAATGCTCCGCTTTTTGTAAATACCTTAGTAAAGAATTAATATCGTCTGTTTGCGTAAAACCGGTATAGGATCCAAGTAAAAAACAGGCTGTAACTTTTCCATTGTTATAATTCAGATCTTCCGCAAGTTTCAATGCCTCCTCTGCATACCTGATATGATCTTCATAAAAGGTCTGGGTTTCTTCAGTAATGGTATAGTAAGTTTTACCTTGTTGACCATCATTTACATTCATTATCTTCCGGACTGATCTTTGGAAGGCATTGGAAATTTCACAGAGCATATCCACCTTTTCGGTTCCTGTTAACTGGGGCAGCAACGCAATCAGACTGTCGGGGTTGGTTGCCGGATTCATCCACGAAAGCGCATTTCCCGCAATACCGAGCAAACGGTCTTCCTGGCCGTTTGTGCACAAACCGCCTGTCAGCAGTAACAGGCATAAGATGATCCTGTTCATTGTCATGCATTCAGATATGCGTCAGCCGGTTGAACATCTCAAGCAGTTCATCACGTTTGCGCGAAGCGACCGGTATCTTTGCTTCTCCCTCGAGCACCACGGTACCGCCATCGGCTTTTTCGAATCTCCTCATATGGCGCAGATTGATCAGATAGCTTTTGTGGATCCTCATGAATCCTTTTTCACCCAGCAGGTCTTCATACTCCTTCAGCGTCGCAGAAACCATGATCGGGTTGCCGTTCATCAGGTGAAACCGGGTGTAGTTGTTATCGGATTCGCAATAGAGAATGTCCTGAACCGGGACGATATGGATGTTGTCGAATGTTCTGATGACGATTTTAATATCAGACTCACTGCTTTGATTGAGTTGCTCTTTCAGGTTTCCAAGTTGGAGCATAAATTCATGCTGAACAATGCTTTCCGTTTTGTTTACAGCCTGAACCAGTTCATCCGGATCAACCGGTTTGAGCAGATAATCAATGGCGCTCATGCGAATGGCTCTCACAGCGTACTGATCGAAAGCCGTAATGAAGATCACTTTGAAATTGACCGGACTTAACTTGTTGAGCAGGTCAAAACCTGTTCCGTCGGGTAGCCTGACATCCAGCAAAACCAGATCGGGTTTGAACTTTTTAATAACCTTTATGCCCTTTTCGACACTATCCGCCTGAGCCACAAGTGTCAGGTTCCTGCAGTACAGCCTCACCATTTTTTCGATGGTCAGTCGCTGATGCTCCTCGTCATCAATGATGATAGTGCGAAGCATATTTAGTTTTGATTTTGTGCTAAAGATAGACATAATTATTCATATGCTGAAAGAAAATGTTAATTATGATACTAAAATGGTTCTCATCTGTGTCTTCATTGTTTTGTAGCTTAAAATTACAACTTTCAAAAGCCGGGTATGAGCCATATGAGTGAACGCCGGGGTTCATCGAGTGAACGTCGGCGTTGATTGAAGGAACGCATTCCGGAGGGGAGTTCATGACTCAGGGTTTTGAGGTTTTTTGTCATCGGATATCACGGGAGGGATATATAAGGATGCATCTCTTTTCGATTTCTTTGCTGATAGTTCGGCCTGGGAATAATATAGCGGTGCGCTGCACCTCAAAGGATTTTCTGGTGATTCATTTCTACAGATATTGCGGTGCGCTGCACCTGGTTGTGATTTGTCGAATTATCAAATCAACCTTTGAGATTCAAATCATGTTTTTAATAAAAGTAGTAGGTATGTGCTCTCTCAAAAAAAAGATGAAATAATTTATTACAACGCACCAAATAGCAAAGTAGGCAATTTCAAAATTTGATGTTTTTAACTTGCTTTTAATACCATGAGCGAAAATTATTGGAACATTTAATAGTAAAAATGGTGCAGAGCACCTGAATATTTGTAGAACAAAAGCAAAAAGACCAATTCAGGTGCAGCGCACCGCGATATCTCTTTTGCAGGTTTTAGATTAAATTTGCACTGTCACAGAATCAAATAGATAATTATATGGCAAACACATTTACCCAATTCTATGCTCACCTGATTTTTTCTCCCAAAAACAGGGATGCACTCATCAGGAAAATCTGGAAAAACGAATTAGAGAAATACATAACAGGGATTGTGCAAAACAATGGTCATAAAATGCTTGCCATTGGAAGTATGCCCGATCATATTCACATTTTTATTGGCTATAATGTAAACCAGTTAATTCCGGATTTAGTTGAAACGATAAAAACATCAAGTAATGCATGGATAAAGAAAAACCAACTCTCGAAAAGTAAATTTGAGTGGCAACGAGGTTATGGCGGTTTCTCCCATTCGAGGTCACATATTGACAAGGTCGTGAAGTATATCTTAAATCAGGAGGAACATCACAGGAAGAAATCTTTCAGAGAAGAATACTTAGCAATCCTGAAGAAAAATGAAATTGAATACAAGGATGAATATCTTTTCGATTTCTTTGGTGATAGAATGAACGGGGAATAATATTGCGGTGCGCTGCACCTTAAAGGCATTTCTGACGTCTTTTAGCTACAATTATTCAGGTGCGCTGCACCTGGTTGACATTTGTCAAAATAGCTAATCTACCTATGAATACCATGGTATTACTTTTACAATGATTTGTCCTAAAAATTATATTGCGGTGCACTTGCCTGCCGGTTTGCCCTCCGGAGGCGGGAAGGCAGGCTGCAACTGGTTGTGATTTGTCGAATTATCAAATCAACCTTTGAGTTATAGCTACTTGGAAAAAGTTATGAATAATTTTTCTCACCAGAAAGTTAAAATGGTGCAGCGCACCTGAATATTTGTAGAACAAAAGCAAAAAGACCATTTCAGGTGCAGCGCACCGTGATATCTCTTTTGCAATGATTTGGATTAAGAATAATATGACGGTGCGCCTGCCTGCCGGCAGGCAGGTGCACCTCTAAGGATTTTCTGGTGATTCATTTCTACAGATATAGCGGTGCGATGCACCTTAAAGGCATTTCTGACATGCTATAGCTACTTTGCAAAAATTATGATTAATTTCTCTCACCAGAAAGTTGAAATGGTGCAGAGCACCTAAATATTTGTAGACCAAAAGCAAAAAGACCAATTCAGGTGCAGCGCACCGTGATATCTCTTTTGCAATGATTTGGATTAAGAAAAATATGACGGTTCTCTGCACTTGGTTGTGATTTGTCGAATTATCAAATAAATTTTTGAGATTCAAATCATGTTATTAATCAAAGGACTAGGGTGTGTTCTCTGGATTAAAAGGCGAGATAACTTATCACACCCAATCAGATAACGAATTAGCCCATAAAATGACCAAACCCTGCCAGGTATTTCCGGCAGGGTTCAGCCACAGGTCGAATTCAATCAATAATTAAGCTTGTGATGTGGGAATACTGCCGGGTAAATGATAAAACCCCGGTTTTTCTTATTTACATGATATGATTTGTGTTGCCATTCCATTTTGGGTAACCAATCGCACTACATACAACCCTGAAGGCCACAACTCCGTATTTATCTGCAAGGGTTGTCCCGATTCCATATTGTTGACATCCAACCGTTTGACTTCACGGCCATGCATTTCGGAAACGATCAACAAGCCATGATCCACCTCCCGGTTGAGAAGGATGTTCAGCACGCCGCTGACAGGGTTGGGAAAACATGACATCTTCATCATCTCTCCGGTATTCTGTCCGGTTGACAATACCTCTGCTGCTTTTCCATCCGATAGTGTTCCTGAAACAACGATGTCATCCACACTCCAGCTCCTGACTGAATTGATACTCCCGCCACCGGCAAAACTCAACCGCCAGCAGAATTTCACATCAGGTACTCCTGCAAGCGCTGCGATGGTTTGTGAGAAGGTGGCCGGATTGCCCGTATTGGCTGTCCAGTTTTGAATGGTCGTCCATGTATTGCCTCCATCAGTGCTGTAAAGCAGGATTGCAGTGCTTGTTGCCTGGATATAATTATGTTTGAACGAGAGGTTCACATTCGTGTAATTGCTAAAGTCAAACGCCGGACTGATCAGGTCGGCTTCCTGCAACTTGTTGCCTTTGAAATAGAAATAGGCATAGTTGCCGGTCGTTCCCGAAAGTCCCCCGGTGAATGTTCCCACCTCCCAGGGTACAGTTCCCTGGTTCACGACCGTGTTCCAGCATTCAGGAATGGCCGGTGCAATGTTGAAATCCTGACTGTAGGGTAAGAGCGTTACCTTGCAGGGATCATCGGGCTTTTCGGTAAAGGTTGCTAAAATACTCTGGTTCGACTGCACATTATTGAAGGTGTATACCGGCACTGCTCCTGCACTTATTCCGTTCACGAGCACATCAGCGATCATCATGCCTGCGTCCGCCGTGATCGTAAACGACTGCGATCCACCCTGAACGACTTCAATATCGCCTGCCGGATCAATGCTGCCTCCCTCTCCTGCAGAAGCTGAGATGGTGAACCAGACCAGCGGCAGTTCAAGAAATTCTGCATGGATGGTATGGCTCTCCGTCACATTGTAAAAGGTGTAGCTGCTCAGCGCGCCGAGGCTGACATTGTCAACCAGCAGATCAAGGATTTCATATCCCTGTCCGGCTGCTATGGAAAAAGCCTGATCATTGCCCTCTGTAACATTCACAGTTCCGGACGGGTTGATGGTTCCGCCTGTTCCTGCGGTTGCGGTGATCGTATAAATATTTCCGGCTGCGGTTCCGGTAATGGTAACATCATCCACGCTCCAGCTTCTGCTTTTGCTGGTAGGACCACCGCCCGGAAAGTCGAGCGACCACCGGAACAATACGCTGGGTTGCCCGGCCAGTGCGGCAATGGTCTGGCTGAAGGTAACTGTTCCTATGTTGGAAGTCCAGGTATTAATAACCGTCCAGGTATTTCCTCCGTTGAGACTGTAGGAAATGGCAGCACTGCTTCCTGAGTGATTATACCGGTGCTTGAATCCGATCTGTACATTTGTAACATTACTGAAATCAAAATGCGGACTAATCATGTATGCATTCGCTGCAACATTTCCAATGATCTTTACCCATGCATAGTATCCGGTTGTTCCGGTCAGACCCTCGGCAAAGGTACCGATTTTCCAGGGTGTTGAACCGGCATTTGTCCAGCATGGCAGGTAGTTGACCACATTATTGAAGTCTTCGCTGAACGGGATTGGGTAAGCATCCGGACAGAGTGTTGTTGCCATGGCTGCACGATGGTATGAGTAGATTGATCCATCGTATGACCACGCCCTGTAGTAGTAATCCGTAAGGAAGTTCAGTCCTGTATGGTCTAGTGATGTCTGGCCGGCTCCGGAGTAAATAACAGTTCCGCCGCCGGGCAGTGTCTCTCCGGAAGTATAGGTGATCCCATCGGCAGGAACCCCAAAATTGTCGTCAGATGACCAGGCGATCAGCACCGGATAATTGTTGCTACCGGTCTGCCACAGCAATTCAATTTCGCTGCCGCTGATGGCATTGGCTTCAAAACCGGAGATGTTCCAGAGCAATGACCCAGTTGTTTCAATGGCTTTCCAGGCATTGAGCCTGCCCGTGCCGAGCAACCCGGCATAGTCCGGGTTCAGGGCGTCAATGTTGTCGGTGGTTGTTTTCAGCAGATCCCACAACTCCTGGTTGGTCATAGAGCCGGGTGCATAGGAGAGCACCAGGGCTGCCACACCTGACACATGGGGGCAGGCCATGGAAGTGCCCGAAGCGAGATAATAATCGCTATACATACCGGTGCTGAGGATCGTTGAGCCGGGCGCTGCAAGGTCAATCCATAAACCGTAATTGGAAAAATCAGATTTTTCATCGGTGTTGGTAGTCGAGGCCACCGACACAGCTCCTGAATAGTATGCAGGGTAATGATTTTCATTGGCATTGTTGTTTCCAGCAGAAAAAATGGAGATACCGCCATTCATTACGCTGCCTCCCCCGTAAGCATTAAAATAATCAATCCCGTCGAGGTCAGCCTGGTTATAGACGTCCGGTGTGGAATATCCCCAACTGTTTTGCGTGATCGCAGCCCCGTTGTCGGCGGCATAAATATTCATGGTCAGTGCGTTCATGTTCTGCAGGTTGTTCCAGCGCGCAATGCTCATGAGTTTAACGCCGGACCCGGCTGTGCCATCTCCGCCGGCAATACCCGCCACACCCAGCGCATTGTTGCTCACCGCCGCAATGGTTCCGGCCACATGTGTTCCATGGTCTCCAATCACCGTCTGTGTACCATCGGGACCAATGCCCGGCCACATATTGCCGGCAAGGTCAGGGTGATCAAACTGTATCCCCTGGTCAATGACCGCAACAATCACATCCGGATTGCCTTTGATGACATTCCAGGCCGCTTCAGCTTTGATATCGGCGCCGGGAGTGCCGGGTTGTGAGGGGATATTTAGCCCTGTATTGTTCAATGACCATTGGTATCCGTACAATTCGTCGTCGGGAATCCACGATTTCCCTCCGCCCTTGCCGGCGCCCTTTATCCGGTCAACCTTCACAGGCTGAACAGGCTCAATCAGATAGACAGGTTCTGCGATCTCCACTTCCGGCAGGAGCGAATAGGCCTGAACGGCCTCCTTCACGCTGGTGCCCGGCGGCAGGGTCAGCTCATACCAGCGCTGTAATCCCATTGCGTTGTGCCTGGTCTTGTACTCCTGTTGGATGCTCCTGGTCGTGTAATAATCGTGCAGCAACGATTTGCAGCGGGATACCCCAAACTGCCGGTTCAGGTTGTCGAGGGCTTCGTTCGACAGCTTCACATAACCCTCTGCATCGCTGTTGATCTGGGTCTCCTTTAGTTGATCACCTATGTGTTCACTGAACTTCACCAGGATCCTGCCCGGTTCAAAGGCCGTTTCGGGAACAGCCTGCAAGTCTATGGGTGGGCGGATGCCCCGTTCAATTTTCCGGATTTGCGGGTATTCAGATCTCACCTGATTGTCCGTTAAAATCTGTGAACTTGCCATCACAGAGATGCACACGGCAATGATGATGGCAACAGATTTGAAAATAGTTCTCATGATAACCTCCAATTTTAAGTTTTATTAATAAATATGATTTAAAAACTTCATAAAAATACGACACCGGAAAGGCAGAAATGAACCAAATGAGTGAACGCCGGAGCTCACCGGGTTAACGCCGGAATTGGTTGAGGGAACGTGCCTATGGGGGAGTTCACAGCTCAGCGTTTTAAGTTCAGCTTTCACAGGTTGACCTTCCATGATTTCACTTGCCGAAGGACCTGGCTCCGGCAGGCCGGTGTTAGAAGAAGGCTAACAAATCACCCCAATGAAGGATTAGGATTTTAATTATCACGGATACAACGGACACTTAAGCCATAATGTTTATCATAGTAGTAAACGCCCACCGAACCGTTACTGTAAGACAGGTAGCGAATCCAGGCATTGGTGGAGGACTGCTCCGTTGAAGTCCACCAGCGGCCCAGGAATCCAATGAAGCTGAATGCACCAGTGTAATTACGGCTGCCACCCGGAAGCCCTGAAAAGCCGTAATCATCTGATCCATAGTGTGTAGTATCATGTTCCCACCGCGGATGGCTTATAGTATTGCAATCACCACCCAGGGGTGAATTTACCTCTCTGCAGGATTTAAGCTCGTTCCCATTTGGTGAACCTGTACCGCCTATATAATCAGTCAACGCTTTCCATTCATTATGAGTCGGCACATACCAGCCGGAGGGGCACAGGCTATTGGCATCAACTGCATACCAGTTGTATAGAGCGCCGTATTTGTCCTCCCATAAAATGTTGTTACCATACCAGACATAAGCTCCGGATGTAAGGCTTGACCATTCTCCGCCTCCTGTCACGTTGTATATTGCTGTTCCATCACTGTAGGAAGTTGCTCTAAGGTTTTCCTTCATCCAGCATTGGGCACCAATGAGCACAGTATTGTAAACATTTCCATCAATATCAGTTATTGTTGGCATGCCAGGACAATGGACACCTTCAGTGAAATTGAAAGTGTAGCTCTGATTTCCTGAAGGTGAATCTTCAATCACGTTGCTCCCGTTGATTGCGGGTGTAGAGGCATAACCGGTAAACCTCAGCAGGTCGCCCCAGCAAAAGATCAAACCGCCGGAATTGTTGCCTGATTTAAACATTGGTTCTGCAGATTCAGAGCCGGTATGTTGCAACCTGCAGTTTCCTGCATCACTCCTGCCATTGCTGATCATTTTCAGTGACCTGGTCTCTCCGTTGAAAGAGACTGTAAGCAGGTAAAACTGATCACGCCCGGCAAAGAAATCAAACCGGTGTGTCCCTGCCTCCAGCAATCCGACATAATAAGCCAGGTTTTTTCCCAGGGTGTTCCTGACAGCGATCTCAGCGCGGCCCTTCTCAGGCACAAAAACAGTGAAGGCAGTTTGACCAGCAAACGGATTGGGGATGTTCTGACTGATCTGAAAGGTTTTGTTTATGGCAATGGAACTCTCTTCAAATCCGGCAGTAATTTCCAGTAGCAGCGAAGTGTTTGGCGCATACAAAATGGTGTCCCGACCTTGTGTAAGGTTTTGGATGTAGATGCTTTCAAGTGGTATGGGTTCACCGAGATATGTAGCAGCGAAGGTGAGTTCAATGGGTGCATTCTGACCACACAGAACGACTGAAACAGAAACCAGGAATTGCATTAAAAAAGATAATTTTTTCATGACAAAAAAATAATGTTTATATTTCTAAATTTACAGCACTGGGAAGGCAGGTATGAATCATATATATGAACGCCGGGGTTTGTTAAATGAACGTTCCCCCTGGGGAGTTCACAATTCAAAATCTTCAGTTCAACGTTCACAGGTTGTACTTTCATGATTTCAATCGCCGAAGCATATACCATCGCTAAGGACAGCATTTGTGAAATATTAAATCAGTTCTTCATTATAAGACGTTAATTGTCTCTGAGACAGCGGATGGAGTATCCGTTTTGCTTCAGGTTACTGCATACCTGTATGTTTCCATAGCAGATGTTGAGGTTGCGAACCCAGGCACCGGCAGAAGTACACTCCGACGAAGACCAGAAGTAACCACTGATGCCCATGCCGAAAAACGGACCGGCATTGTTGCGGTATCCACCCGGGAAAGCTGAAAACCCGTAATCATCAGTACCATAGTGAGTACTGTGATAGTTCCATCGGGGGTGGTCATTTGTATTGCAATTACCTCCCAATGACGAGTTCATCTGTCTGCATGATTTCA
>JBLRXC010000094.1:0-12088 GCA_047920975.1 Bacteroidales bacterium
CCGAGTTTATGCCCACCTATGGATCCACCCCGGCCGAGCGCGGTATATTACCAGCTTTTGCCAACTCTGCCGGAAAGTACTTTCTGCAACAGAGCAACTGGCCTTATAACACCAACAACAAGGAGGTAACCTACAACCTGTTTCACCATCACGGGGATGCTTTCCTGATGATTTACTCGGAGGTGCCGCAGAACCTGACGGTGGTTCACAACCCGATACTGTTTGCCGGGGTCACCAGTTTTGATGTGACGGCCAACGATGGGGCCTTCATAGCCCTGACGGTCAACGGGGAGATCATCGGTACGGGTGAAGCCACGGGCTCCCCGGTTTCGATCACCATTCCCGGCCAGATACCTCCCAACCAGGTAGAGATCACCATCACCAAACAGAACTACTACCGCTATACCAGCGTGGTGGATGTGATCCCACCCAGCGGACCTTATGTGGTGCAGGATGGAATTGAAATCAATGATGCTGCCGGTAACGACAACGGAATCATGGAAACATCTGAAGCCATTCTGGCAAGTCTGACTGTTGAGAATGTTGGAATTGCATTAGCTCAGAATGTGCAGGTAACACTTTCCACAGCAGACGCCTATGTTACCATTACAAATGGGACAGGTCTTTACGGAAATATTGCTGCCGGAGCAACGGCCACTCTTGCGGATGGTTTCGCCTGGAATGTTGGCAATAACATTCCCGATTTACATCAGGTAATCTTCGAGGTGAATGCCACAGACGGGAACGATACATGGACATCCTATGTAGGCGTTCAGGGTCACGCCCCCAATCTCCAGATCGGTTCTCTCACGATAGATGATGCCAATGGTAACGGGAACGGAAGACTTGATCCGGGTGAAAATGCGACCATCATCATTCAAACTTCCAATACAGGTTCCTACCATGCCATAGGTGCCATCGGGTCACTTGTGATCACAAGTCCTTATGTAACCCTCAATAATTCAACACACAATTTTAATGTGATCGGTGCCGGACTCACTGAAAATGCAGTCTTCGACATATCAATTTCCAGTCAGGCACCGGTGGGTACTGCCATCAGTCTGATCTACCATGTTGTGTCAGGAGGCTACAATGTGACGGAGACATTTGCTTCAAGCATCGGACTTATTGTGGAAGACTGGGAAACCGGAGATATGGGTCAGTTTGCATGGCAAACCGGAGGAAATGGTAACTGGGCAGTATCAACACAAAATCCATTCGAAGGGTCGTATTGTGTAAAATCAGGTGCAATCGGACACAACCAAAACACATGGCTTTCACTTGAATATGAAGTCTTTGCAAATGATGAAATCTCATTCATGTACAAGGTTTCTTCAGAGAATAATTATGACTTCCTGAAGTTCTACATCAACAATAATTTACAGGGATCCTGGTCGGGCGAACAGGGCTGGGCCGAAGCGGTATATCCGGTTACACCCGGCATTCATACATTCAAATGGGTTTATGTAAAAGACGGGAGTGTTGTTGGTGGAGGCGATTGTGCCTGGATAGACTATATATTACTACCTGCTCCTCCAATGACCACTGCCTTTGCCGGAATCGACGGGCAGACCTGTGCATTTACCCCCTATCAAACTGACGGGAGTGCTGCATTATATAATTTGGTCAACTGGACTACTTCAGGAAATGGCACATTTAACGATCCCTCTCTCATTTCCCCGATTTATACGCCAGGTACAGCCGATGTTACCAACGGATCCGTAACCTTGACAATAACCGCTTACGGGCCTGACAATCAGGTAAGTGATGATATGCTTCTTACTGTATTTTCAGAACCATCAGCAATTGCGGGAGAAGATGCCACTGTTTGCAGTTCAGAAGATTATCTCCTGGCCGAAGCTATCGCCCAGAACCATCAGTCAGTATTATGGATTACCTCCGGCGATGGATCATTTGATGACAATCAAATCCTAAATCCAACATATACCCCAGGGTCGAATGACATCACGAATGGGAATGTAACACTCACAATTACTGCTTATTCCGGTAATCTGTGCGGTGATATTTCGGATCAGATTATTTTGACAATCGTTCCTGCTCCAACAGCATTTGCCGGTGAGGATGCAGTTGTCTGCAGCAATGATGCCTATCAGCTTGCAGAATCAACGGCAGAAAATTATGCTGAGATCGAATGGTCATCCAGCGGAGATGGTACCTTTGATACATACACAGCCCTGCATCCTATCTATACACCCGGAGTTCTTGACATTGAATCAGGGATTGTTCTGCTGACCTTAACTGCTCACGGTTTGGGTAATTGCGATGACATTTCAGCGAATTTATCACTGACTATTGAAAAAGCTCCTTATGTTTATGCAGGTATTGACACACATATCGTTGAAGGAAGCAGCATTACCATGGAAGATGCAGAGGCGCAGTATTTTGATGCTGTTTTATGGACAACATCTGGCGATGGTTCTTTTGATAACCCTGCATCCGTGAATCCTGTTTACACGCCTGGTGAAAATGACAATGCAGCCCAATTGGTGATCTTAACACTCACTGCCTTTGGAAATTCACCTTGTACAGATCAATCAGATGAAATGATTTTAACCATAAGCCCGCTTGGAGTTGACAACCATCCGGTGATTGATGTAACACTTTTTCCCAATCCCAGCACCGGACAATTCAATGTTCAAATCGGAACATCAGGTGAGCATATGATCAGCATCAAAGTTTACAGCATTTCAGGTGCAGTTGTTTATGAGAAAGATAAGCTGACCATAAAAGGGAACCAGATTGAAATGATTGATCTTCCAGTTGATCAGGGAGTTTATTTCCTGAAAGTGGAAGGTGAGCACATCTCCTTTGGTGAGAAAATTATCATTCGTAAATAATACTGGTTTTGAATGAGCCACAGTTTTTTTATAGCTGTGGTTCATTCATTTTCAATTTTATTTTGTTAATTTGCAGATCAAAACACAAACAAGAGTGAAACTGGTAATCAAATTGTTAAACTTAATACAAAACTCTATGAAAAATTTATTACTCACGGTTTTTGCACTGTTACTGGGTTGTCTGCTCGCAGCACAACAGGTAGCCCGCGATAAGGTTGTCATAGAAGAGGCAACCGGTACCTGGTGAAGTTTCTGTCCGGCTGCTGCAAAAGGAGTAGACAGCCTGTACATCAACGAACACCCTGTGGCACCCATAGCCCATCACAGTGGTGACGCTTACCAGAATACTTACTCAACAGCCCGTATATCCTATTATGGAATTACCGGCTTTCCCACCGTTAAATTCGACGGCATCGTGACGCAGGTCGGAGCAAGCGGCAACATGTACCCCAACTACCTGGGCAAAGTAAACCAAAGAATGGGAGTCATGTCGAGTTTCAACCTGGCCATGAACGGTTTCAATGAAGACCTGGCATATACCATTCTGATCACCGCCGAAAAGGTTGCACCTTATACCGGAACAAACCTTGTACTGCATTTTGTCTGGGTCGAATCACATATTCCGGAAAACTGGGGAGGTTTATCCGAAGTCAATTTTGTGAACAGGTTGATGGTACCCGGAGCAAACGGGACACCACTTGATTTTTCTGTTGACCCCATTCAAACCGTTATGCTGAACTTTACAAAATCAGCTTCATGGGTAACGGGCAATTCACATCTGATCACCTTTATACAGGATAACACAACCAAGGAGGTGCTTCAGGGATTCATGGTGAAGGCGGAAAATCTGATGCCTATGTATTTCGACAACGCCTCCTGTCTTGATGTGAGCATGGTTCCGGTGACCAACTGCTCCGGGGAGGTCGCCCCGGTTGTTACGATAGCAAATGATGGAGCTTCGAACCTCACAACATTGGAGATCAATTACAAAGTGAATGAAGAGGCTGTCAACACTTACAACTGGAGCGGCAACCTCTCATTTGGCGCTATCGAAACCGTGAGCTTACCAGACATTTCCTTTGAAATACAGAATGAAAACAACCTGGTCATTTATACATCCAACCCCAACGGAAATCCGGATGAAGATCCGGTGAACGATACCGTTAGTTTCCAGTTTGTTGCCGGACAACAGGCTATCCCTGATGTCTATCTTTTCCTTAAATTGGATAACAATCCTGGAGAGACTTCTTACGAGCTGTTAAACTCTTCTGGGACGGTATTATATGCTGGTGGACCCTATTCGGTACCAGAGGCATTCATCAAAGACACATTTGAACTGGCATTGAATGATTGCTACACTTTCGTTATCTATGACCAGGGAGGCGATGGCCTCTCAGATCCCGGCTATTTCACCCTGCGCCAAAGTAATTTTGCCGTCATTTATGAAAATCTTGAATTCACGGGTTCAGAGGAAATGGTTCAATTTTCAGTTAACCTCACTGGAATGACAGAACGACCTTTTGAGGTATTCAATGTATATCCAAATCCTGTGAAGGATTACACGGTAGTAAATTTCCATGTTAACGGAGAAGAAAATGTTGAACTGATGATCTACAACCTTCTGGGGAAACAGGTCTTCCATTCCGGCCTGGAAGTTTTTAGCCACGGATCTCACACCATGAAAGTGGATGCTTCCCGTTTTAACCCCGGTATATATTTTGTTAACCTGCGGATTGGTGATCAAATGTTCACCAAAAAAATAACACGGCATTAACAGTGTAAATATAATTCAAAAAGACGGTTGCATGCTGTAACCGTCTTTTTTCTTTTTTATTTTGACATCATGAAGGCAACTTTTTAAAATCAAATATTGTCATTTGACAAAAACAGCGGTTAGGTATTTGACTGATTATTATTTCGAAACAAACTTCACTTATTTAGTAAACTATTAACTTTCAATTAAATAACATGAAAAGACTTCAACACTATTTCGCAATATTGTTCATTGCAATATTGTTTTCACTCAATGGTTTTGCACAGAACCAGAATTTTCCCTCAAAACTTAAAGAGGATCAAACACAGCTGATTGATACCAGGATAGACAGAATGAGCTACTGGAAACGACTGGCCAAAGAAGGCCTTGTTCCTTACTCACCCTCTTTCCCTGTTGCACCCGCCGAATTCAGTGGCAGTATCATTGAAGCAAAAAGTATCAAAGGTGGCAAAGATGATTCTCCTGATGTGCCGGTCACAACAGCAACCAATGTAACGCAATCAGAAAATTCTGTTTTTATAAATCCTGCCAACAATCAAGCGATCCTTAACTCTAACAATTCCACTTCCTGGAGTGGAAGCAGTGTGGGACAACTTTATGGCGCCAACTATTATATTTCAGCTGATGGTGGTCAGAGTTTTGGCGGTTCTCATCTGGGAGCCGGCGGAAGCAACCAGGGAGACCCGGCAACAGCTATTAATCTTGACGGAACCCGGATGTACGTGGGATTTATCCACAATAACAGCGGACAAGGGATTTCCTATTCAACAAACGGGGGAACGTCATGGACATCTGTCGTTTGTGGCACTGCTTCCGGTAGTTGGGGTTTGCTTGATAAGAACCACATGTGGATAGATAATGGTCCGACCTCTCCTCACGAGGGCAATGTTTACAGCGCATGGACTCCTTTCGGAGGCACCAACGATTCTCAGATAGAAATTGTCCGTTCAACCAATGGTGGCGTTTCATATTCTACTCAAATGAGCATCAGCAATGCAGTGAATGCAGGAAGCCACAACCAGGGTGTTAATATTCAGACCGGACCCAATGGAGAGGTCTATGCCATTTGGTCAATTTACGACTCCTGGCCTTCCGATGAAAAAGCCATCGGGTTTACAAAATCAACAAATGGCGGTGTTTCATTCCAACCGGCAGTTCGTATAATCGATAACACCCGCGGGATCAGAACATCCGGTGTGGGTAAAAATATGCGTGTTAACTCGTTCCCGGTCATGGCTGTTGATATCAGCGGTGGTGCATACAACGGGAATATTTATATCGTTTGGACCAACATTGGCATTCCGGGAGTCAATACCGGAACCAGTGCTGATGTTTATCTGATCAAATCAACCGATGGTGGTTCCACCTGGTCAGCTCCAACAAAAGTAAATCAGGATCCGACCGGTCTGGGTAAAAAACATTATTTCCCCTGGATCACCTGTGACCCTGAAACAGGAGGTTTGAGTGTAATTTGGTATGATGACCGCAATGTAGGAAGCAGCCAGGTTGAAGTGTGGTGTGCAAACTCATTCGACGGAGGTGATACCTGGGAAGATTTCAAGGTGAGTGACATCGCATTCACTCCATCCCCTATTCCCGGCCTGGCCTCAAGTTATATGGGTGACTATCTCGGCATTGCAGCCCGCGGTGGGAAAGTTTATCCGGTTTGGACAGATAACAGGAACGGACTTTACATGTCGTACACCTCCCCATATGAGACCAATAATCTTCCCAAACCAACCGATCTGATCATTGCACTGAATGATCTCACGGGCGCTACTGCGCTCCAGTGGCAATATGACGGACCAAGTCCTCTTTATTTCAATGTTTACAGGGATGGCACCGTTATCGGAACCACAACCGACCTGACCTATTCGGATCTGCTGCCTGATTATGGCGTTTATAAATATATAGTGACCGCAGTCCATACTGAAGGTGAATCCGTTGGAGCCGCAGGTACCATTCAATGGGGAAACCCACACATTGCTGTTGATCCGCTTGTAGTTAACGCACTCCTCGCACCGGGGGAAAATATCACCAAAACATTTAGTATTGATAACGTTGGTGAGCTCGACCTCGAATACAATATCGTAACCACCATCAATTCCAAAAAAAGTGCAAAAGACTATTGCAATGCCAGTGGTGGTTGTGACGAATATATTGCACAGGTAATCTTTGGTGATATCAACAATTCATCAAGTTGTTCACAGTATGGCGATTATACAAACCTTTCCACAACAGTCAACCTGGGTGAGACCTATGACCTTACCGTTGTTAATGGTAATGTATACACTGCCGATGACCTCGGCGTATGGATTGACTGGAACCAGGATGGAGATTTTGATGATCCGGGTGAAAATGTGGTTTGTGGCATTGATAACGGTGGACAGGGAACCTTCGCAATAACTGTTCCTGCAGATGCATTGCCAGGATCGACCCGGATGCGGATCAGATTGAAGTGGTCTGGCTCTGATTGCGGAAGCCCTTGTGGAACGACTACTTACGGTGAAGTTGAGGATTATACCATCAATGTTGTTGGCTGGCTCATGGTGAGTCCGATCGAGGGTGTCATTACTGCCGGAGAGAGTGACACCATCAATGTTCACTTCGATGCAGCAGATCTTGCCGAAGGAACTTACACGGCTGACCTGAAAATTTATAGCAATGATCCGGATCTGGCTATGGTAGAGATTCCTGTTACACTGATCGTTGGGGAAAGCATCCTCGAGGTTGTCGCAACTGCCTCTTTCTCTGAGATATGCGAAGGTGAATCCACACAACTTGATGCAATTGCGCAAGGAGGATTGGCTGCTTATACTTACCTGTGGGAACCGCCAACCGGACTCAGCGATCCTGCTATTCAGAATCCGGTAGCTACACCTGCCGTAACTACAACCTACACTGTAACGGTTAGTGATGGTTTTACCGATGTATCTGATGAAATCACAATCACCGTTGACCCGTTGCCTTTGGCTCCGGCTATCCCAACAGGAGATATTGAATTGTGTCAGAATTCCATGAACAACACCTATGAAACATCAGGAACACCCACAGCTTCAAGCTATAACTGGTATATCGAACCAATTGAAGCAGGCACTATTTCAGGAAATGGCAACATCGGTATTGTGACCTGGAATCCTGATTTCTATGGAACAGCAATGGTTATTGTGCATGGCGTTAATGAATGTGGTGAAGGTTTTGCCTCAGAAAACCTGGAGGTCACCATTCATCCAAAACCTACTGTTACGCTCCAGGAATTTAACAATGTTCATCTGAACACAATACCCTTTGTACTTACCGGCGGAGAACCTGCCGGTGGTGTCTATTCAGGTGCAGGAGTGGACGAGGGAATGTACTATCCCGAAACTGCCGGAATGGGAACACACACCATTACCTATACCTACACCGATGGCAATGGTTGTACGAATTCTGCTGAAGCAACCATCCTCGTGCAGGAGCCCTCAGGCATCAATCAAAATGAATTGGCCATCCGGCTTGACGTACTTCCAAATCCAAATACCGGGAGGTTCAGGATCAACCTGAATACTTTGGGTAACCAGGAGATTTCTTTGAAAATTCTGAATAACCAGGGTGTTACCGTTTACAGTGAAACCATCCGGGTCGACCGGGAATATTCAGGTGACTTCAACCTGACAGGCTTTGCCGAAGGGATGTATTACATCTCTGTCTATTCCGGTGAAGGCAGCATGTTGAAAAAAATGGTGATCAGAAAATAATTAAGCTTTTCTTTTTCATACATAAGTAGCAGTCGTCTCTTAAAATCAAGTGGCGGCTGCTTTTTTATATGCAGATTCACCCCTTCAACCGCTTTTTGCTTTCATAGCAAAGGCTTGCTTCGCGACTGGTTTGAGGTAAAGACTTTTCACCATTCTTAATCGTTGTATGTTTTACTCCGTCTTTGAACTGTTTTCATTGTAAATTTGTGTTCCGGTATTGTTGGATTTTTTAACCGCAAAATTATCATGAACACAATTGTGCCTGTTACCAGACCTGTTAAAGTATTAATCATTGTTTGCCTGGTTGCTACCATTCTATCCTGCGCCAAAGAAAAAGAAACCGGCTCACCGCAAGATCCATCCATTGAGGACTGGCGAAAAGTGTTTGAAGGCACTTATAAATTCTCCATTTATAAGACAATATGGTGGATGCTCAACGAACCGCCCTGGGGAGCATACCTCAAGGATACAATCGTGACAGAGGGCTCCATTGAAATATTTGGGAAGAACCAGCTTCTGATAAAATATACGACCGGAACTGTTTATGGTCTGTTCGTTAACGACACCCTCTATTGCAATTCCATGTCAATATGTATGATACCGGATTCTCTGCTGGACAATCCCAGTCCTCCATATTATGGACTTGATTACTGGTCATATTATGAAACCTGGGCTTCACCAGTCATCCGGGATGACAAGACTTTGCGGTTTCACTGCATTCCTTTTAATCCTGAACCAGGAGGATTGCATGAAACATTTGGAGGATATTTTACAGGTAATGATTCGGTTTACTTCGGCTATAGTTCGGGCGGATTGGGTGCAGGGTCTTACACAGATATCTACGGAGTCAAAATCCAGGACTGATCCTGGTTTCTTAAGCATCTCTTTTAATTCAATGGGAAGTCGTCCTGATCAATTAATCCCGGATAACCGCTACCGGATTAGACAACATAATTGACCTATTTTTCCTAATTTCGCACCCTTTATTTTGATTATTGATTTTCGAGATACCTGTTTTATGGAATACAATCATCGTGAAATTGAGAAGAAGTGGCAGCAATACTGGGCTGAAAACAAAACCTTTTCATGTAAGATCGATCATTCAAGGCCGAAATATTATGTGCTTGATATGTTTCCATATCCTTCTGGAGCAGGCCTGCATGTAGGACATCCATTGGGCTACATTGCTTCCGATATCGTTTCAAGGTACAAGCGGCTCAGGGGTTTCAACGTTTTGCACCCCATGGGTTATGATGCTTTTGGTTTGCCGGCGGAGCAATATGCCATTCAAACCGGAACACACCCTGCCATCACCACCGAAAAAAACATTCGCCGTTACCGGGAACAGATGGACAAGATCGGGTTCTCTTTTGACTGGGAACGTGAAGTGAGAACCTCTGACCCAAACTACTACAAATGGACACAATGGACGTTCATTCAGCTTTTCAAACACTGGTACAATAAGAAAACACAAAAGGCAGAGCCCATTGAGGACCTAATGAATGAATTCCAGGTACATGGTAATTTGAAGATTGATGCAGCCTGCAGTTCCGTTGAGCCATTTTCTGGAATAGTGTGGCAGAAAAAAACCGAATTTGAAAAACAGGAAATCCTGATGCATTACCGGCTGGCCTACCTGGCAGACACATGGGTGAACTGGTGCCAGGAACTTGGAACTGTATTGGCGAACGATGAAGTTGTCAATGGGGTTTCAGAGAGGGGCGGTTATCCTGTTGAACGCAAACTGATGAAGCAATGGTCACTCAGGATCACTGCCTATGCCCAGAGACTGCTTGACGGGCTCAATAAACTGGAGTGGGTTGAATCGCTCAAGGAGATGCAGCGATACTGGATCGGCAGGTCAGAAGGGGGTGCCGTATTTTTTAGAATTAAAGGATTCGATGAATCCCTTGAAGTCTTCACCACCAGACCCGACACGCTGTGGGGTGCCACCTTTATGGTACTGGCTCCGGAACATGATCTGATTGAAAAGATCTCTACCTCTGAGCAGCTTGAAAAGGTAATGGATTATGTAAAATGGGCTAAAAACAGGTCTGAAGTGGAACGCATGGCTGAGGTGAAAAAAATCACCGGTGTATTTACCGGCGCCTTCGGTATCAATCCGGTGAATGGAGAAGAGATTCCCATATGGACAGCTGATTATGTGCTGGCCGGTTACGGAACCGGAGCCATTATGGCGGTCCCGGCGCACGATAGCCGTGACTTTACCTTTGCCAGGCATTTTGGTATACCGATCCGTCAGGTAGTGGCCAGACCAGGAGAAGAACCCTCAGACCCATTGACCTGGGAGGATTCATTTGATGCAAAGGAAGGTACCATGATACAATCCGGTTTTATCACGGGGCTGAATGTACCGGAGGCTATCAAAAAAACCCTTGAATACCTCGAAGTTAATAAACTTGGCTACCGGCAGGTCAATTTCAAACTCAGGGATGCTATTTTCAGCCGCCAGCGTTACTGGGGAGAACCTTTCCCTATATACTACAAAGATGGAATGCCCTACCCGCTGGATGAATATGAACTTCCGCTGGAGTTGCCACCCGTTGACAAATACCTGCCGACTGAAACGGGAGAACCACCATTGGCAAGGGCCACAAACTGGAATACCAGGGAGGGTTATCCGCTGGAGACCAACACCATGCCAGGCTTTGCCGGATCGAGCGGCTATTACCTGCGGTACATGGACCCCTGGGATAACAATCGCTATTTCTCAAAAGAGGCGAATGATTACTGGCGCGATGTGGATCTCTACCTTGGAGGCGATGAACATGCCACCGGACATTTGATCTATTCCCGGTTCTGGAATATGTTTCTTTTCGACATCGGATTGGTTTGCGAAGAAGAACCTTTTAAAAAGCTGATCAATCAGGGTAAGATCCAGGGCAGATCCAGTTTTGTTTACAGGATTGATGGGACCAGTACATTTGTCTCATATAATCTCCGGAACAATTACAAAACCACACCAATCCATGTTGAGGTGAGCCTTGTTGGCAATGATGAACTCGACCTGGAAGGTTTCAAAAACTGGCGTCCTGAATACCGGGATGCGGAGTTCATCCTGGAAGAGGGTAAATACATTTGTGGCTGGGAGATTGAAAAAATGTCCAAGTCAAAACACAATGTCGTCAACCCCGATGAGCTGATTGACCGTTATGGCGCAGATACCTTCAGGCTCTACGAGATGTTCCTCGGTCCGCTCGAAAATCATAAACCATGGGATACCAAAGGCATTGAAGGTGTTTACCGGTTCATGAAAAAGTTATGGCGCCTCTTTTTCGATGAAAAAGGGAACAAGATCATCGTGAATGACCCGCCTGCACGAAGTGAATTGAAAATATTGCATCAGACCATCAGGAAAATCGGGGACGATATTGAGCGGTTTTCTTTCAATACCGCTGTCAGCCAGTTTATGATCTGTGTGAATGAACTTACTGATTTACGATGTCATAAAAGAGAGATTCTTAAACCCCTTGTCATCCTGCTCTCTTCCTATGCTCCACATATTTCAGAGGAACTTTGGTACGTTTTTGGCAATAGCACGAGCATTTCATCTGCCGTTTTTCCTGAGTTCAGGGAAGAGTTTGTGAAAGAAAACACTTTTGAGTATCCTGTGTCATTCAACGGTAAGACCCGGTTTAAACTGGAACTTCCCAGGGATATGTCAAAAGAAGAGATTGAGCAAACAATCCGGAAAGATG
>JBLRXC010000095.1:0-12073 GCA_047920975.1 Bacteroidales bacterium
AACCAGCAACTTGCTCTCCGCCCTTAGCTCTCCGCTCTTAGCTCTTATCCCCTGTCTTTTTTTCAAATCCCGGTTTACCAAGCAATGCAAACATGTTTTTCTTATAAGCCTCCACGCCGGGCTGGTCAAAAGGATTGACACCCAGCATATAACCACTGATGGCACAAGCCATTTCAAAAAAATAGATGAGCTGTCCAAGATAGAATTCTGAAACCTGGGGTATCTTAATCTGAATATTGGGAACCCCGCCATCAACATGAGCGAGTGTGGTTCCGAGTTCAGCCATTTCGTTCACATCCGAAAGTCGTTTGCCGGCAATGAAATTCAGGCCATCAGGATCACCGGCATCATGCGGAACGGTTAGTCTATGGTTGGGCTTTTCTACCGAAAGGAGGGTCTCAAACAGAATGCGTTGTCCCTCCTGGATGTACTGCCCCATGGAATGGAGATCGGAGGTGAAGTTGACGCCGGCAGGAAAAATCCCCTTGCCCCCTTTCCCTTCACTTTCGCCATACAACTGTTTCCACCACTCTGTGAAATAATAAAGATTGGGCTGGTAGTTCACCAGGATCTCAACCAGTTTTCCCTTGGAATACAATGCATTGCGTGTAGCTGCATAAAGTGCCATCGGATTTCTTTCGAGGGATGAGGATTGCAGGTTTATTTCTTCCATAACTGCAGCCCCTTCTATGAGCTTCCGGATATCAAAACCTGCAACAGCAATGGGCAAAAGGCCAACAGGTGTCAACACCGAGAACCTTCCCCCCACATCATCCGGCACCACAAATGTTTGATAGCCTTCATCCTCAGCCAGTTTTTTTAGGGCTCCTCTGGATTGGTCAGTAATGGCAATGATACGCTCCTGTGCCACTTTTTTTCCGTATTTCTTCTCTATATGGTTCTTTAAAATCCTGAAAGCAATGGCAGGCTCAGTGGTGGTTCCCGACTTGGAGATGACTGCCAGGGCATAATCATTATATTCCAGTATTTCCATTAGCTCAGCCAGGTAATCTTCACTGATATTTTGTCCTGCATATACAATCAGGGGATTGGGGTTATCCTTTTTGAGAAACTGAAACTGATGTGCCAATGCTTCTATCACTGCGCGGGATCCAAGATATGAACCGCCTATTCCAATTACGACAAAGATTTTAGCTTTCTCTCTCATGGTTTTTGCTACCCGTTCGATTGATCTGACCACTGCCTCATCAATGGACGAAGGCAATTCAACCCAGCCAAGAAATTCGTTCCCCTTTCCGGTTTTTTTCAGTATTGCCTCATGGTGACGGTCAATCTCATCCTGAACCATTTGGATGTCATTGACAGAAATGAAATTCAGAACCTGTTGTATGTTAACCTGTAAGCTCATATCATTTGTAATTATTATGAAGTGCAAAAATGCACAAATAAGATGAGATAGGATGGATTGAAAAAACTTCGGGACCGGCTCTTTTATCCGGCCCCGAAGTAACAGAATTGCCTGTGAAAATTCTATCGAAGTAATAGCGTTCACAAAAATAAGCATCCATTATCCCTAAAGTCAATGGTAAATCAGTGAACGGTTTGTTTTCATCAGTTTTCGGTAATTTTGTCAAAAAAGTTAAAAAATGAGCATTTCAGATTTTCAAAAAGCCATACTGGAGGGGATTCCTTCCTATCTGCCTGCCACCAAAGCCTATGATGGGAACATTAGCCATGCTCCAAAACGGAAAGATATCCTTTCGCAAGAGGAAAAAAAACTGGCTGTTAAAAATGCCCTGCGTTATTTTGATCCTAAGTTCCATGGTATTCTTGCCAGTGAATTTAAAGAGGAACTTGAAAAATTCGGCCGAATATATATGTACCGTTTCAGACCGGATTACACGGTCTATGCCCGCTCAATAGATGAATTTCCCCACAAGTCAAAACAGGCAGCCGCTATTATGCTGATGCTCAGCAACAACCTGGATGATGCCGTTGCCCAACACCCGCACGAACTCATCACCTATGGTGGCAATGGTGCAGTGTTTCAAAACTGGGCGCAGTACAGACTCACCATGAAATACCTTGCTGAGATGACCGATGAACAAACCCTGGTTTTGTACTCAGGCCATCCGATGGGGCTGTTTCCTTCGCATCCTGATGCACCCCGTGTTGTAGTGACCAACGGCATGGTGATCCCCAACTACTCATCACCCGATCACTGGGAAAAGTTCAATGCACTGGGCGTATCCCAATACGGACAAATGACAGCCGGTTCATTCATGTATATCGGTCCGCAGGGAATTGTACATGGAACCACCATCACCATTCTGAACGCAGTCCGCAAAATTGAGATCGCAAACGGAGGCTCCCACATGAAACTGTTTATTACCTCTGGCCTGGGTGGCATGAGCGGTGCACAGCCAAAAGCAGCAAATATTGCCGGTGTGGTAAGCATCACTGCTGAGGTCAACCCCAAGGCAGCCTATAAAAGATTTGAGCAGGGATGGGTGGATGGGATCACAGAGCAGGCCGACCAGGCCATTGATGTGGCTTTAGACCATCAGCAGAGAAAACAACCTCATTCCATAGCTTTTCTGGGAAATATAGTTGAACTGTGGGAAAGACTTGCCGAAAGAAACATCAGGGTAGATTTAGGTTCCGACCAGACTTCCTTGCACAATCCATGGGCCGGGGGTTACTATCCGGCAGGACTTTCGTTTGATGAGGCAAATGAGATGATGGCAGCCAATCCTGACGGGTTCAAACAAATGGTGACGCAATCTCTGATCCGGCAGGTTGAAGCTATCAATTCTATGACTGAAAAAGGCACTTATTTCTTTGATTATGGAAATGCATTTCTCCTCGAATCAGGCCGGGCAGGTGCTGATATTTTCAGGTCCGACGGAACCTTCAGATATGCCTCCTATGTCCAGGATATCATGGGACCGATGTGTTTCGACTTTGGTTTTGGTCCTTTCCGCTGGGTGTGCACCTCGTCAAAACCGGAAGACCTGGAAACCACCGATCAGATTGCCATCAGGGTACTTGAAGATCTGCTAAAAGAAAGTCCGGCAGAGATTTCGGGTCAAATGCAGGACAACATCAGGTGGATCAGAGAAGCGAAACAAAATAATCTGGTTGTTGGTTCTCAAGCCCGCATTCTATATGCCGATTGTGAAGGCCGGACAAAGATCGCCGCTGCTTTCAACCAGGCCATCCGTGAAGGAAATATCTCTGCTCCCGTAGTGCTGGGGCGCGATCATCATGATGTTTCGGGCACCGATTCACCCTACCGCGAAACTTCCAATATTTACGACGGGTCGCAATTCACTGCCGACATGGCCATTCACAATGTCATCGGTGATGCTCTCAGGGGCGCTACCTGGGTTTCGATCCACAATGGCGGTGGTGTCGGCTGGGGAGAGGTCATCAACGGAGGTTTCGGAATGGTACTGGATGGCTCCAAAGATGCCGGCCGGCGACTGCAGATGATGCTGCACTGGGATGTGAACAATGGCATTGCACGCCGCAGTTGGGCACGGAACGATGGCGCCCTGTTTGCCATCAAAAGGGCAATGGATGCAGAATCACGCTTAAGAGTGACTTTGCCCAATTTTACCGATGAGAAATTATTGAATCAACTTTTTAAATAAAACGGAATTAATTTAAGGTCGTCCTGAAAGATTGCCCAAGATTGCTCAGGGGATCGGCCTTATAAAAATTTCGCTGGTTTTCAAAGTGGGGATTCCTGTGAGTGCCTTAGTAAGAACCCATTGCACAAACCTGAATGGTAAAAAATTGGTGTTTATTTTACCCTTGTCATTTTCACTGAATGATCAGCTTCTTTAGCCGGCTAGTCTCTCCGGTAATCAATCTTACAAAATAAACTCCGGATTCAAATTCATTGCAATCAACAAAATAATGATGATGACCGGCAGCAAAATAACTTTTAACAGATTGATACACTGTGCGACCCTGCCCATCATAAATTGACAGATGAACTTCGGAAGGTTCTTTCAGAGAAAATGCAACATGAGCCTGTTGATTTGCCGGATTCGGGTAAACATCAAAACCACCCATTGAGCTATTCCCGGCAATGTCAGTCAGCCCGATGTTGAACTGAGTATGATCCTCATACCCGAAAAATTTTCCTTCAGCGAATATATTATTGCCAGCATAAGCGAGTTTATACAAGCCATTCCCTAACAATCCGTCACCTCCGTCATCGTAAATAAAAAACGAATAACAGTCTGATTCAGGCAGATTGAATTGCTGCACAATGAATTGATTCGGCTGTGTGTAAGGCCCGCCCGAATAGAGCACCTCCCCAGTTGAATTCATCACCTTCCAGGTCGTCTCCTGCGGATTCTGATCGAGCATCAGTGCCAGACTAACCGGCGACATGACATCAGGGGCCTGACCAAGCGTCATGGTCATGGTGTTGTTATTGGGATACTGATCAGGCTGACCATTGGGATTATTGGCTTCAACCATCATGATGTTGGATGACTGAAGCTCAAAACTGATTTCAGGAAACTCAATGATGGTTTGTTCCATAAATGGCAGGCTGCCAAACCAGGGCAGTGTACAGGTACTTACCCCATTGATGTAAATGCATAACTCCATGTTGGTCACCGTGTTCAGGCCATAATTGGCCACTACAAGTTTTGGAGAAAAGAAATCCTTGCAAACAACATTCGGAGCCATCACATCCAGTATGGCAACATCTATTGTATTGGTCGTGACAAAATCACTCAAAGGCCTTTTTATTCCCTGAAGTATTTCTTTGGTCTGAGTGTCCTGAATGAAGATGACCACTTCACAGTTTCCGGCAACCCATTGCGGCTGCCGTGTGAAAGGAATGGTCAGTTCAACGATGTCACCTGATGAAAAATCCAGAACTGTCCCGTTTTGATGCGGCGCCATCAGTCGCTCCACATGATTCAGGTGGGTCATCCCCTGCCAGTTTTGCGGAATATCCGATTCCGTGAGTACCACATGTAACACTTTGGCTGATGTGGAAGCTGAAGCTACTTTCTCAACTGTGATATCGAGGGAATATTCAGCGAGGCTGGAATTGGTTCCTGCCACATCAATGGTAAATGAAGAAGGGATGGCAATCCTCAGATTATATTTGGGCAGGTAGCTGTTGCACATGCTATTTGTATGGCTTCCGCCCACCACCATATTGCCACCGTCGAACCAGGCAGTTGGTGTACCCTGTAAGCCATAATATGAAAGCCTTGCATTTGAGTAAGTATTGGCGTATGCATCACCGGTATGATATTCAATGACGGCAACCTGTTTGCCGTTAGCGATCAGGTCATCTGCTCCCATTGCAGCGCCCGGACAGTAGTATCACCACGTACCAGTGCCGATTTCAACAATCACTTTGTCGCGTGGAACCTACTGAGATATTACCATTACAGCAGAACAGAGTAAACCAAGTAAAAAAATTGCAGTTTTCATAGTATATTTGATTTAGTGTTTTTATTTATTCAAAAAGAGTTTATGGAAACTTTGTTTCCCGCCCAGTTCAACTTTCAAAAGATATATCCCGGGCTCATAACCTGTCAGGTCAATCCTGAATGCACTGTCTCCGGCATTGAAAACTCCAACATTTTTTTCAATGATTTTCTTACCCTGGATATTCAATAGCATAAAACTGACTGTTTGTGGTTCGGTCAGGGCAAAACCAACGGTCGTAAAACCGGCGGATGGATTGGGAGAAACCGTGACCCCATGATGGGCAATGGGCTCATCAATTCCGGTGTAAGCAATACTGAACTGTACCTCATCTTTCGAACCAAAACTGCTTCCCTCGGCAAAAATATTACTGCCCTGGTAAGCAAGTTTATACACGCCAGATCCGACAAGACCATCCCCACCGGAATCATAGATAAAAAAACGATAGCAATCTGTCTGCCCCAACTGGAATTGTTCAATGACAAATCCTCCGGCCTGGGTATAGGGGCCGCCTGAATAAAGAACCGTTCCCTGTGAGTTTTTAAGCTCCCATGTAGTTTCCTGTGGATTGTTATCTAATTTCAGTGCCAGTGAAACCGGTGAGGTTACCAGCAGTGATTGATCAATCATATGAACCCGGGTATTGTTTTGTGGATATTCATCAGTTGTCCCGTTCGGGTTCAGTGCAATAACCTCAAGGGTGTTAACATCCAATATATTGAAAACCGACCCGGGAAGTTCAACCCAAACCGATTCCAGAAAAGCAAGATTGCCTGTCCATTGGTAAGTCAGAGGCTCACCCCCGTTCATTGAATAAACAATATCCATGGTACTTATACCTGCTGAACCGTTATTTCTTATTTTAACAACAGGCAGGACACTTCCCATACAATTGTATTGTGCTATGTTTTTGATATCCGTTACCTCAACATCGTTAACGTAAAGCGGTGTAAATGGAGTCGCTGAACTGTTGCCAGCCTGGAATACCTCTTTGTTGGAATTGTTTTGCACAAAACCAACAACAGCAAGCTGCGGAAGACTATACACATTGGCATGCTGCCACTCTCCTTCAAGTAGTACATATTCTCCGGTTTGCATAGATGGAAGTAAAGTGCCGTTTTTATTGGGCAGCATTTTTTTCAGCACGTTCACAAATTGTGTCTCTCCATTGCTGCCAGGCGGAGAGGTGAATTGAATCAGCTCTTCAATCACAACCATATGTGCGGCAAGGCCTGAACTGAGATCCTGCGTGGCTTCAACAAGCATAAAAACATGATATTTTGTCTGGTCGGGAGAGAGGTAGGAATAGATATTCATCTCCAGGGAAGAAGGAACGTTATATCGGTTGTTTACCGTATTTATATTCCAGCCTCCCGGGCTTCCACTATAATAATTACCGTCAAGGACTGAATGGGGAACCGCATTCACGCCATAGTAACTCACCCTGCCATTCTGATCATCCGTATTGTGCAAATACATAGGATCGTATCCGGGCCAGCTGGTGTGGTAAAATATGGAAGTGATCTTATCCGGATTACTGGCCAGGAGGCTTTTGATGGTTGGATTGGCTGATGCGCAAGGCCCGCATGAGGCCTGGGTAAATTGCTCCAGCAAAACCATTCTTTGTGACTGGCTGAATACCGAAAAACCACATGCAATGACTCCAATGAGGGTAAGAAATTTTTTCATCGTTATTTTTTTTCAAAAGTAATAAAATTTAAAAATGTAAATGAATACATGAATTGAATAACACAGAAAAGACCTTTATGGTTCCAGGTAAGTTGCATACATTCAAATCTCATCTTTATGATTTTTTAACAAAACTTAGCACGCTATTTGCGATATAACATCACATTTATCCGACGAAGTTTAATAAACAAATCTTTCAGGAGGATTTAATATGAAAAAAGCAATGATTACTATCGCAATAGCAACCCTGGGCCTGTTCAGTTTCGCCCAGGTATCTGAAAACAACACAACACAAAATCAGGGTGGTATCAGCCAGGAATCCATTTCCTTATTGGCGGAAGCAACAATGGAATTAAAAGATCAACCTGGTCAAAATAGTGATGAAGACTCACCCGCACTGATCATTTCCAGGGTTTATCCAAACCCTGCACATCAGACGGCACATTTTGATTTTGAATGGAAAAAAGAGATGACTGACGCCAAAATCATCATTTACAATCTCCTTGGGAAAATGGTCAGGGAGGTTGAAATCAGAGAGAATACCGGGACACTGAAAATCAATGTCTCCGACCTGATTGAGGGGATTTATTTTTACTCGCTGGTCGTAAAAAACCAACCTGAAGTCACTCAAAAACTGATCATCAGGCATTAATTCCAAACCAGTGGCAGAAAATTTTACGGGATGGTTTTGATCCTAAACTCTTCTTTCACCTGATCGACATAATCAAGTTTTTCCCAGGCAAAAAAGTCAATTTTCTTGGTGTAAACAGTTTTACCATTGACATTCTTCGGTTTGGACCCTTTGACCAGGTAAAAAACCTCAACCTCCTGCTGATAGTGATCACGTCCAAAATGTCCGTATGATGCGGTGGGCAGGTATATGGGGTTTTTCAGACCAAATCTCTCAATGATGGCATAAGGACGCATATCAAATACCTTGTTGATTTTTTCTGCGATCTCACCATCAGATAATAACCTTCCCTTTTTATCCTTCACTCTTGATGTTCCATAAGTATTTACAAAAAGTCCGACAGGCCTGGCAACGCCAATAGCATAGGCCACCTGGATCAAAACCTGATCACAAACCCCGGCAGCCACCATATTTTTAGCAATGTGTCTTGCAGCATAGGCAGCCGATCTATCGACTTTTGAAGGATCTTTTCCTGAGAATGCTCCGCCTCCGTGTGCACCATGTCCGCCATAGGTGTCTACAATGATCTTCCGGCCGGTCAGCCCGGTATCTCCATGAGGTCCTCCGGTCACAAATTTTCCGGTGGGATTGACAAACAGGTTGTAATCCTCTTTGAAAAGTTTCCGGATGTGATGGGGCAATGTTTTTAAAACCCTTGGGATCAATATCTTTCTGACATCATTGGCAATTTTGTCTCCCATTTCCTTTTCGGCTTTCTTTACTGACGCCTCACTGGTATTGGCAGGTTTCACAAATTCATCGTGCTGTGTACTTACGACAATGGTTTCAATGCGAAAAGGTTTTCCTTTCTCATCATACTCAACCGTAACCTGTGATTTGCTGTCGGGTCGAAGATACTTCATCTGCTTACCTTCTCTCCGGATTGCAGCCAGTTCCTGCAACAGAATATGAGACAATTCCGAAGAGAGCGGCATGAAATTGTCCATTTCGCGGGTGGCATAGCCGAACATCATGCCCTGGTCACCGGCGCCCTGATCCTCTTTTTTCTGCCTGACAACACCCTGATGAATATCTGAGGATTGTTCATGAATGGTGGAGATGACTCCGCACGATTCGCTGTCGAAACGGTATTCGGCTTTGGTATAGCCAATATTCCGGATCACACGGCGGGCCGTGTCCTGTACATCAACCCATCCTTCAGTTCTGACCTCCCCGCCGCAAACAACAAGTCCTGTTGTCACAAAAGTCTCGCAGGCCACTTTGGACTCGGGGTCCCAGCGAAAAAATTCATCAAGCAGTGCGTCTGATATCTGATCGGCTACCTTATCAGGATGTCCCTCAGAAACGGATTCGGATGTGAATAAATATCCCATGCTAAAATATTAATTGTTTATATTTTAATTTTTAAAATGGGTGGAAAGTTTAACTGACCGGCAGGGAAACATTGCTTTAGCATTTTTTCCTGTGGTTGCAATCAATCAAATCTGTCCACACGCTGCAAAATTAAAGTTTTTGCAGAGAATACCAAAAAATTACAGAACTTTCAATGTTTACTCTTTCCTTCTGTTTTTTGTTTCTTCATGGTTAATCGCTGAAAAACTTCTGAAATTCCTCTCTCAACCTGGTTCATTGACAGAACAGCAAAGCCGTTTTGCACGGCATACTGAAATATTTGTTCACGCAAATCAATGGTACCGGATGTAATTTCAAATTCGGTTTCACTTAACCGCTTAACATTTTCCACGCCCGGAATGGCCATCAGTTGCTCTTCATCACCACCAGTTTTAAACTCTACCCTAAGGACTCTTTGGTTTGAGAGATTCATTGACAGATTCGCAGTAGAATCATCTGCAACAATTTTCCCCTGATCGATGATAATGGCACGATCGCAGACGGCATCCACCTCCTGCATGATATGGGTTGAAAGCATCACGGTTTTCTCTTTCCCCACCTCTCTGATCAGGTTCCGGATTTCAACAAGTTGGTTTGGATCCAAACCGGAGGTTGGTTCATCAAGGATCAATACTTCGGGGTCATGGATAAGCGCCTGAGCGAGCCCGACACGCTGCCTGTATCCTTTCGACAAGGCTCCAATCTTCTTTTTTTGTTCGATTTCGAGTCCTGTCATCTCAATCATTTCTGTTACGCGGTTGCCAATGTTTTTTAACCGGTAAATACCAGCGATAAATTCAAGGTATTCCCTCACGTAAAGGTCGGTATAAAGAGGATTGTTCTCAGGCAGATAACCTACTTTCCTTCGAACCTCAATCGATTGTTCAAAAATATCAAATCCGCATACTGTAACCAAACCTTCTGTTGGCGGAATATAGCAGGTTATGATTTTCATCATGGTTGATTTGCCAGCTCCGTTGGGTCCCAGCAATCCAACAACCTCACCGCGGTTAATACTGAAAGATACATTGTCCAGGGCTTTCTGACTGCCGTACTTTTTTGTAATATGTTCAACTATAATGGACATTTCGTAGGAAAATGTGAAACTTAAATTAAATCAACAGACAAAATCCTAACTGATTTTAAGCCCCTTTGCCGTGGCACTGCTTATATTTCTTACCACTTCCGCATGGACAAGGATCGTTACGCCCAACCTTCTTTTCGCGGACAATCGGTTGGGTTTTCTGTTCCTGTTGCGTATTGCTGTGTGCCTGCGACAAAAGATCCTTTCGCGATTCTTTGAGACGCGACATATCCGTTCTTCTGGGCATCTGAGCCTGGCGGACATTGGCCTGCTGACCGGGAAGAGCGCCTTTGACCAGAAAAGAGGTAATCTCTTTATTGGTTCGCTGGATTAATTCTTTAAATAAATTAAATGACTCAAATTTATAGATCAGCAGCGGATCTTTTTGCTCATAGGTAGCTGTCTGAACCGATTGCTTCAAATCATCAAGCTCCCGCAGGTGTTCTTTCCATGCGTTGTCTATATGCCGCAGTGTGACCCCTTTCTCAACTGCAAGAATGACCTCCTGTCCGCTGTTTTCAACAGCCCGCTTCAGATTGGCAACAACCTGCATCTCTTTCAAGCCATCAGTAACGGGTATGGCAATATTCTCGTAATGTGAATTGCTTTCATAAACATCTTTGATTACCGGCATGGCCTGTTCCCTGATCCGGTCGTTCTTCTTTTTATAGTTCTCCCTGATGGTTTTGAAAACATCTTCGATGATCTGATCACGTGGCGTTTCAAAAAAATCTTTTTCATCAACCGCAGGACTGATGGCGAATACTTTGAGCATTTCAAGTAAAAAACCATCATAATCCCGGTTCTCCTGAAAATCAGTTACAATCTGTTCAACCGTATCGAACATCATGTTTGATATATCAATGGAGAGGCGATCACCAAATAGAGCGTGTTTACGCTTCTTATAGATCACTTCCCGCTGGGCATTCATCACATCATCGTATTCGAGCAAGCGCTTACGGATACCAAAATTATTCTCCTCAACCTTTTTCTGCGCTCTTTCGATGGATTTGGTAATCATCGAGTGCTGGATCACCTCTCCCTCTTTGATCCCCATCCTGTCCATAATTTTGGCGATTCTCTCCGAACCAAACATGCGCATGAGGTCGTCTTCAAGCGAGACAAAAAACTGTGAACTTCCCGGATCTCCCTGCCTCCCGGAACGACCGCGCAACTGCCTGTCAACCCGGCGTGATTCATGCCGTTCTGTTCCAATGATAGCCAAACCCCCGGCATCCTTCACACCCGGCCCCAGCTTTATATCTGTTCCCCTTCCTGCCATATTGGTTGCAATGGTAACTGTACCGGGCAGCCCTGCTTCTTTAACGATCTGGGCCTCTCTCTGGTGCAGTTTGGCATTCAGCACATTGTGTTTAATGTTTTGACGGGTTAGCATTCTGCTGAGCAACTCCGATGTCTCAACCGATGTTGTTCCAACAAGCACGGGTCTCCTGTTATTTACCAGGTTGTCAATTTCATCAATGACCGCTTTGTATTTTTCCCGTTTCGTCCTGTAAACGAGGTCTTCCCTGTCATCTCTGACAATGGGCTTATTTGTCGGAATAACAACCACATCAAGTTTATAAATATCCCAGAGCTCTCCCGCCTCAGTCTCGGCAGTTCCTGTCATTCCTGACAGTTTTTTGTACATCCTGAAATAATTCTGCAATGTAATGGTAGCATAGGTCTGGGTAGCTGCTTCAACCTTCACATTCTCCTTGGCTTCAATGGCCTGATGCAAACCATCGGAATAACGCCGGCCCTCCATGATACGTCCTGTTTGCTCGTCAACAATTTTTATCTTGTTGTCCATAATTACATATTCT